>JADGEA010000417.1 GCA_016744615.1 Flavobacteriaceae bacterium | reverse complement strand
ACTATTACTTTATTCATTTTTTAAAATTATTCATTTTTATAAAAACTTAAAAGCTTTTAACAAGAGATTAGTACTATGTTAAATTTATAAAAACAAAACCTTCAAAGCCATTTCAATAGTTGGTTAGTCCTGATTGAGAACTATATTTCAGTAATCGGCAATGAAATTGATAAATGGAATTTAAATTCTTTAACGAATATTTAAACAATTACAAGTATGAATAAATTGCTCAATGGTAAAAAGATAGATGATTATCAATATTGCCGAAGCTCTAAACGTCACCGTGTTTAGTAACCTTAGCTCTCTTTTTTCTACTTTCTGGATTTTTATCTTAAATTTAATACTTTTACAAAAAAGTAAACTTAAAATACGTAAACACATTCTCTTTAACCCCAAAATTCACAATCTTAAAATTAAATAGCAATGAAACAATCTACATATCAACATTTTGATCCTTGTACACAATTAAATGAATATGTTCATTCGTTCTGGGTTCATATCAATCCTAACAATGAAAAAGATTCTTTCACATTTGCACCAGATGGATTCCCCAAAATAATTATTATCTATCAAAACAATCAAATTAAAAGATATTTCAAGACTGGAATCTTTACAGAACCAAAAGAGGTTTATGTACCAGCTAATTCCATATCTATTGGATGCAGATTTAAAATATTAGCACCCGAGTATCTGTTTAATCAATCTATTGCACACTTGGTAACTAAAGAAGAACCACTGGATATTAATTTTTTAAATGCAAAGAATTTTGATATTACTAATCTTGACAAACTAATAGTACAATGGGAAAAAGAATTGATTAAATTAATAAACATTAAGAAGCCTCACAAAAACAAACTTAGGTTATCCAGATTACTATATAAATCCAAGGGAAAATTAACAGTTACTCAAGTCTCTGAACAAATTTTTTGGGAACAAAAACAAATAAATCGGTATTTTACTAAATATTTGGGCATTTCACTCAAGTCTTATATGAGTATTCAAAGAGCGCATAGTGCTTATTTTGACATTAAAAAGGGCGATTTTTCGCCTTCTTCTGATGACTCATTCTTTGATCAATCTCATTTAATAAAAGAAATTAAGAAACATACCGGAGCCTCTCCCAAATTCGTATTTCAAAATCAAGATGAGTTATTTAAACAAATACGTAATATCACTAAAAAGTAGGTCCTGAAACTTTTCAGAACTAATTACAACACCTTCCCTTCTGGACATCAAGCTCTAAAAATGTCCGTTTTTTACTATTTTGAACATTTCTTTAATTTTATGTTTGCCTGCTGAATATAAAAAAAAGTTATGAAGAAATTATTATTAATGACAATTGCAGTAACCACCTTGTTAGCTTGCGATAATCAACAGAAAGAAAAAAAGAATCAAACTATAAGTCAAACTGAAAGCTCAAAAGATACTGACAATTCAAAATTTGGTAAAAAAAACTTTGCAGTTATTTGGAAGTGGACTTCAACTGACCTAGAAAAAATCGAAAAGAATACTCTTCAATTTGCAAATGAAATGAATTCTCTCTGGAAAAATGGAGATATTGAAAACGTTTACTATAATGCAAATTCAAAAATAGATAAACTAGAATATTTACCAAACAACTCATTTTTCATAAAAGCAAAAACAAAAGCGAATGCTAAAGCAATGCTAAATGAAATAATTTTTGTAAAAGAAGGTCTTATAACCCCGGTAATTTATCCCGTTGGTACTAAGTGGCTCGGAAGAAATGAAGAAGCGATTAATAAAAAAGGAATTACAAATTCATTTGTAGCTGTTTGGAATACAAATAGAACAGTTGATCAAACCAAAGATGAGAATATCATTATAGAGCAAACAACCGAATTACTCAAGTTAAACGAAAGTGGAGATATTGAAAATGTTTATTGGGATATAGAAAAAGCAATCGACCCAACTAAAAACAAAGAA
>JADGEA010000182.1 GCA_016744615.1 Flavobacteriaceae bacterium | reverse complement strand
ACCTTAATGAAAATTGCATCCATCACTTTTGATGGCAAAAAAAAAATCTGATAGATTTATAATTCCTGCTTCCTACTTTGCTGCAACCATTGTTGAAGAAAAATTAGATGTACCAAGTAAAATTAAAACGGAAATAACTTCTCCTGATATTTTACATGAAGAAAGAAGATCATATAATTCAAAAGAAAAAGTTGGCAATGTCAAAATCAAAAATATCCATTTGAATGAATTTGAGATCGTCAAACCAAATACTCAAAACCTTAACAAAACAAAAAGAAAATCTGCATTATCTCTTTCCAGTTTAAAAAGAAATAAAATTGAAGAGGAAAATTTAAAGAACAAGCAAAAAACTGTTGAAAATTTAGAAGATCTTCCTAAAGACCCTTTTACAGAAGAAACTTTTTTGAAAATTTGGAATACTTATATCCATGATCTGCACCAAAATGGGGAAAAAATATTTGCTTCCATTTTAAAAACAGATACACCAAAGATCAAGAACAATACAATTTTTGTCACTTACCCTAATAAAATGATGAAAGCTGAGCTTTTGAAAGTTAAACCAAAAGCTTTAAGACATCTAAGACAAGAATTAAACAATTATAGTATAGATTTTGATATTACTGTAAATGAAGAAACCGCTAAAAAATTCGCCTACACACCACAGGAAAAATACGAACTGCTAAAAGAAAAAAATGAAACAATTGCTTTATTAAAGAAAACCTTTAATCTAGAACTTTGATGCTACCTTATTCTTTTGATTTAGTTTAGTATATTAGCGACAACTAAAAAAATTATCAAACTTGGACTTCAAACTATTATCCATATATATTATTGGTTTTTTGATTGTGGCTATTGCTGCCAATCAAATTGCAAAGGTTTTTCAGAAAATAAAATTCCCACTCATTACTGGGTTTATCATCACAGGTATTATTGCAGGCTCTTCTTTATTAAACTTTATCACTCCGCAAGCTCTTGTTAAATTAAATTTTTTAAATGAAATTGCATTGGCTATTATTGCTTTTTCCGCTGGTGCGGAATTATATTTAGACGACCTCCGAAGTAGATTAAAAAGTATCAAATGGATGACCATTGGTCAACTGGTAATCACTTTTGTTTTAAGTAGTATTGTTATCTTCTTTATTGCTGATAAAATCCCGTTTATGGCTGATATGAACACGGCGTCTAAAATTGCTGTTTCCATTTTATTTGGAACCATTTTTGTTGCAAGGTCGCCTTCTTCAGCTATAGCTGTAATAAATGAAATGAGAGCAAACGGACCATTTACAAAAACCGTAATGGGTGTAACCGTTTTAAAAGATGTATTGGTTATTATTTTATTCGCTATTAGTTTCTCACTCGCCAAAGCTTTGGTTAACGGTGAAGAAATAGGATTGACATTTTTATTGATTTTAATCCTTGAGTTAATTATTTCTTTCTCACTGGGGTATCTTACTGGTAAAATTATTGAAATACCTTTCTCCTTAAATATTAACAGTAAAGCCAAAGGAATTGCAATTATATTAATTGGATATGGAGTATATTTATTTTCACATTTTATCAGAGATAATTCTCTAAACTGGTTCCATCATGAAATCATCTTAGAACCCTTATTAATCGCTATAATTGGAAGTTTTGTTCTAACCAATTACAGCAAACATCGCATTGAATTTAGAGAAATTTTAGAAAATATAAGTCCAACTATTTATATTATTTTCTTTACCCTTGTTGGAGCTTCTCTCTCCTTTCAAACATTAATACATGTTTTTGGCATTGCCGTAGCTTTGTTCTTCTTAAGATTGATAACCATGTTTATTGGTGGTGTATTTGGAGTTACAGTAGTAAAGGATCCAAAAAAATATACTTTTATTGCATGGATGCCTTACTTAACACAAGCAGGTGTTGCACTTGGTTTAGCTACTATTATTTCAGAAGAATTTCCTGTATGGGGACATGAGTTTGAAACAATTATCATTGCTATCATTGTGATCAATCAATTGGTAGGCCCTCCACTTTTTAAATGGACACTTAATTACGTAAGAGAAAGTCATTTACGGGCTAAAATGGAATCATTACAAAGCACAAGAGATGTTGTTATTTTTGGTGTGGAAAGTCAATCTATTGCTTTGGCTCACCAGCTTCAAAAACACAATTGGAAATCAAGAATGGTTGCTTTAGATGATTTAATTGACGAAAATGGATGTGAATTTGAAATTATTAATGATTTTATACCTACTGCTCAAAATTTTAAAAAACTACAGTTAGATAAAACAGAAGCTGTAGTGCTTATGCTTAATGATGAAAAAAATTATAGAATTGCAGAACTCATCTATGAATTTATTGGAATAAAAGATGTAATTGTAAGATTAAACAAACGAGAAAATTTTGAAAAATTCCATAAACTTGGAGCTTTAATAATTGAACCAGCAACAGCAATGGTTAGTTTATTAGATCATTTTGTCCGATCACCAAATGCAGCATCTTTATTACTAGGTATGGATGAAGGTCAGGGCACCATGGATATTGAAATTAAAAACAAAGACATTCACGGACTTAGAATTAGAGAGTTACGTTTACCAACCGATATCATTATTTTATCTATCAAAAGAAAAGGGCAACTTTTAATGACACATGGTTATACCCGATTGAGAATTGGAGATGAAATTACGCTAGTTGGTAGTCACAAAAGTTTAGAAGATATTAAATTTAAGCTTGATACGTAAAAAATGAATTAGATACCTGAATAAGGTTTTATACATTTTTTTACTACGTACAACTTTTTACTTTAAACTTTCTACTTTTATGTAACTTTGCAAAATAATCTTACAAAACAGATGCAACAAACCAATATCGATACTATTATTGCGCTGGCAACTTCTTCCGGAATTGGTGCTATCGCAGTTATCCGACTTTCAGGAGAAGATGCTATTAAAATTGCAAATCAGTTTTTTAAATCCAAATATGGAAATAAAGATTTGAACAGGGTAAAAACTCATTCCATACATTTAGGGAATTTGAGGAATGGAAATCGAATTATTGATGAAGTATTGATTTCTGTATTTAAAGATCCTCACTCCTATACAGGTGAAAATGTAGTTGAGATTTCTTGTCATGGTTCTGTATATATCCAGCAGGAAATATTACAATTATTTATCAAAAATGGTGTTCGCCATGCTGAAGCTGGTGAATTTACCTTACGCGCATTTATCAACGGAAAAATGGACCTGAGTCAGGCAGAAGCTGTCGCAGATCTAATCGCTTCTGATTCAAAAGCATCTCATCAAATTGCCTTGCAACAAATGAGAGGTGGATTTTCATCTGAAATAAAAGGCCTTAGAACACAATTATTGAATTTTGCTTCCCTGATCGAATTAGAGCTAGATTTCTCAGAAGAAGATGTTGAATTTGCAGATAGAATACAATTTCAGAATCTGATTACAAAAATAGCTTCTGTTTTAAAAAGATTGATTGATTCTTTTGCTATAGGAAATGTTTTAAAAAATGGTATTCCGGTGGCTATTGTTGGCGACCCCAATGTAGGAAAATCTACTTTACTCAATACTTTATTAAATGAAGAAAAAGCCATTGTTTCACACATTGCAGGTACAACTCGTGATGCCATTGAAGATGATTTAACCATCAATGGAGTTACCTACAGATTTATAGATACTGCCGGGATAAGAGAAACCAAAGATGAAATTGAAAGTATTGGTATCAAAAAAACTTTTGAAAATATTGAAAAGGCTCAACTGGTTTTGCATCTTGTTGAAGCCCCTTCTGCCGTTGGCATCTTCCCAAAAGGGAAAGAAATGGAATCACTTAAAAAGAAATATCCTAATAAAAAAATACTCACAATTGTTAATAAAGTAGATCTTTTAAGTAATGAAGAAAACTCAAAACTCAAAACTCAAAACTCAGAACTGATTCTACTCTCTGCCAAAAATAAAACAGGGATTGACATATTAATTCAAAACCTAACAGATCTGGCAAATACCGGTATTTTAAGTAATAACCAGACTATTGTTAGTAATTCACGTCATTTTGAAGCCTTAAACAATGCTTTAAACTCCATCTTTGAAGTCCAAAAAGGAATGAATCAAAACATATCATCTGATCTTTTAGCTATTGATATAAAACAGGCTTTACATCATCTTGGGCTGATCACTGGTGATATCACAACCGATGATCTTTTGGGAAACATTTTCCAAAACTTCTGTATCGGAAAGTAATAAGACTCAACAGAAAAAATGAACGGAAACATCAACGAAAGAAATCTTATAGCATGAATTACAAACGATTATAATGATTTACTAACTAAACGACATTGTACTACAATTTATTACTTTACAAATCCTTCTCTTTTCTTAAAATTAAATTTTAATTCATCTAAATTTAGATACCATGAAGTAATATTTTCTGGAAAACCATATTTTTCAATTTGCATTGGAATAATTTGTTCAATATTATTTTTATAATAATTTACTATTTCTTCAAACTTATTTGTACTAAGTAAGTCTGAATTCATCAAATAATCCCACCTTAAGTCATATTTTAATTTAAAATTATTATTAGCATATAATACATTGAACAAATCAGTTATTGTATTTTCAATTTCATTATTTATAAAAAAGAGAGGAGATTTATTTATATCCCTAGTGCTACAAGCATCTAAATCAAATAAAAAGAACCTAAAAGGACCATCGTCAATTGAAAAAAACACAACGTTATTTTTTGGCCAATCATGATTTGCTATATAAGATTCAAAAATCATATAATCAATAAAATTATCTTCATCAATTTCATTGATTAAGTAATTATAGTCTTCCTGATTTATAGCATCAACGAAATCATCAATTTTATCAAAATCTCCGTCTTTATATTCTAATTCTCCTGGGTGATTAACTTTTGCCAGAGTAATCTTTTTCTTTTTAACATTGTATAATCTAGAAATACCATTTGCATTTTTTTCGGTACGTAAATTCATCAAGCCAAAAAAAACATTATTTACAAACACAACAACTGGTTCGGCATACATTAAATCTAAATTTAAGTTTGCATTAATTGCTAATTTGGTATAACTCACATCTTTTATCATCGTTTCAAGAAAATCATTTCCTGAATTTCTTAATCTTATAGATTTTATTTTATCTACAGAATGATTTGATAACAATTCAGGCTGAATTAAATTATAATTGTTTTCTTTATTTTTATAAGTGTCATCAAATTTTATCCCTAATGATTTTAATACAAATGCAGCACTAACACTTCCTTTTATTTCTATTTCAACTAGTTCATTTTCAATTAAAATTTCATTATTTTTATATAATTTAAAATAACCTTCAATTTCAATTCCATCATCGTAGTTTTCGTACATATTATCAAATTCTTCTTGATCAACTTCTAAATCAATAACCTTTAATTTAGTATTAATACTTTCAACTGTAATAGATTTATAGCTTTCTATTTCTAATTTGGAATCATCTATAAAATTTGTACAGGCTCCAAATAAAAAAAATATAAAAAGATAATAAAATATTTTACTCATCATTTTTGTTTTTTAATTTAACTTTCTTTTTATATTGATAAATAACCCCTAGTAAAACCCCATTTTTAGGCTTACTTATGTTATAAATTGCTGGAACATTCGATAAAGTCCAGTAGCTATTTAATGTAAAATGTAATTGATCAGTATATTGATAAATTATTTTTGTTAATAAATCAAATCCCATGTTATACTTTTCTCTAAAATCAAAATCATCAAAATTTCGAATATTTTCAAATCCAATTCCTAAATTAATTTTCCATTCTTCATTAATTAAATAACCAATGTACAAAGGTATTTGCATACTGAAATTATGCGATTTAAACCTAACTTGATCAATTTCATCGCTACCATAGTTATAAATCCCAAACAATCCAATTTCTGTATAAAATTTATCATAAATAGGGATTTGTACACTAGAGCCAAATCTTGTTACAAATGTTTGAGTGCTCTTTAAAACTTGATCATCTAATTTTATTTCAGATTGAAAACCAATACCCATATCTAACTCAAATTGAAATTTAGTTTGGCAATAAGTATGAAAGGTTATAAAGATAAATAATATAATAAGTAATCTATTCATTATCAGTGAATTGTTTTAGTATTGTAAATGGTTTATTAAGACTAATAAAGTATAGTAATTCAAATGCTTTCTCTTTTTAAATTTTCTCCCCAAATTTAAAGGTTTTGATTTTAAAGAACTCTTATTATTATTTAGCCATCCCCTGAAAAATGATTAATAAAATCAAAAAGCTTTGATTTTACAAGGGTTTTAGAGTGGTTTAAAATTGAAAAACTGTTTAAAAATTTGTATTTTGTTATTGAAATAAAAAACAAATATTCATTTAAAAATAGTGCAACGAGCAAGGTACTAACAAAAAAGATACAAACCCAATTGAGCATTATTTTTCTTCAGATTCGGAAATGACTAAACCAGAAACATGGTGTTTAAAAGATATGGTTTTAGGTATAAAAAATTTCTTGAAACGAACTATCCCCGAAATTTGTTATTTAGATACCCTTTTCAGGGATGACATTTCAACGGTTACCCCGAGGTAAAACCTCGAGGAATTCTTTTTGATTAAAATCCAATTCTGTATTTGTTAATCAAATTGCAGCACCTCTTAGAGAACCTCTAAAATTAAAACAATTAAGAACCTATATTATTAATTTGAACTCACATCACCAGATCCAGACACTTTTACATCTTGAATTTTAGGATTTCCACGATATTCTATATCTCCTGAACCGGAAACTCTTGCTTTTAATTCTTTACTAACAGTAAGCTCAATATCTCCTGACCCTGAGACTTTTACTTCAGCCTTTTCAGATTTTAAATTGTATGCACTAATATCACCCGATCCGGCAACTGCAGCTTCAAAAGTTTTTGTAGATCCTTTTAAAACAATATCACCTGATCCAGATACTGCTACTTTCAGGCTATTGACATCCAAATCCAGTTCAATATCTCCGGAACCCGAAACAGCTGTATCAAAATGATCAGCTTTGATTCTGTCTTTAGAGATGATATCACCTGATCCCGTAAGAGCTACTGCATTTATATCTTTAAATTGAACGGTAATTACAACACCTTTTCTGGTTGAAATACTTGTTCCTTTTTTCCATTTGATCTTTAATTTACCTCCATCCACTTCCGTGATCAAATATGGTAATAAATTATCTTCAATTTTTATATCCAAATGACCTTCATTTCCTTTTACCAAATAAACATCAAATGAACCTGAAACTCCCACTTTCTCAAAAGAACCCACACTTCTGGACTTTTGAATAATATTACCACTTCCTTTTACTCTGCGGTTATTCTGCGCTATGCAGCTGGTTAAAAATAATAGACTTACTGATAAGAACACAATTGATTTTAAAAATAGATTTTTCATAAAGTTTGATTAATTATTATACAATTTAACCGATCCGTAATCGGAAGTTATTTCAATTTTTGAATTTGAATTTTCTTTATTTACATAGCCTTCAAAATATTTTGAGGTTGATTTCTCAATTCTTTTGATATAGTTAATATTGTCTTCGTCATAACTAAATCCGGCATAACTCATCTTTATAATAAAATCAAAAGAGACTCCTTCTTCCATTCCAATTTTTATTCCAGTATAGTCTGCATTAATTTTTAATAATTCAAAATCTTTCATCATTTTCTGAATTCTTATTCCTCCATAATCTGCATCAACAATCAATTTATCAAAGATCTTTCCAAATCTCATGGTTAAATAATCTCCATTCCCTTCAATAATATTTGCATTTTCCACCTCAATTTTTCCATAATCACAATTAAAGTCCA
>JADGEA010000181.1 GCA_016744615.1 Flavobacteriaceae bacterium | reverse complement strand
ATCCACATTTTATTTGATGGAATAAATAAATATCTACAAGACTTTATTGCACCATATTATCAATATTGTAAAGCAAATTACCAGTCTAAATTGGAGGAGATCAATAAAGATGAAAATACATTTAAAATAAATGCTGTTTTAACTAAGAAAGTTGCCAAGAAACTTATAGAAACTATAGATTTTCAAATTATAGGAGATTCTAAAAGTATCCAAAAGATTGTGGTGAATTCCGATAAATTATCATTTGAAATAAATATCAACTTAGAAAAGAATTTTTGATGAAGAAATATCTTTCCATAATAATGTTTTGTCTGAGTACTATTGTTTTTTCTCAAAAAACTGATTATAACTCGCTTACACTTGATTTTTTTCAAAAAGAAGATTGGAGTAATTTGATACCCATTGCTGAAGAAGCTTTTGAAAAGAATGCAACTTCTTATGAAATTGATTATCGGCTAGCTGTTGCTTATTATAATACCAAAAATTATTATGACAGTGCAGAACAATTTGAATATATCATCAAAAAATATCAGACTAAAAATGAAGTTATTTTAGAATATCTGTATTATTCCTACCTATTTGCCGGAAGACATCAGGATGCCCTTTTAATTTCACAAGATTTCCCATTTCATATCCAAAAAAAAACAGGTGTAAAAAGTTTTCAGTTTATTGATTTTTTAACTATTGAAGGTGGTGTGAAAATGAGTAACAAAAAAGATATTGGAATTGATAATCTAAAATATCTCAATGGAGGATTTGGACAACAACTTGGATATAGAATTAAACTGTTTCATGCATTTACAAGTTTATCTCAAAATTATATTGATTTTGATTATAAACAAAGGGAGTATTATGGCAATTTGCAAATTCAGCTTGCAAAAGGGTTAACACTTATACCTGTCTTTCATTATATCAATGCCAAAGAAAATAATCAAACTGCTATAAGAGGAGGGAATTATTCAAATACGATATCCTTAGGAATGAATATAAAAATACAATTATTTCATTTTGCTATCAAAAAACAATGGAATCGTTTTAGTATAATGCCAAGTATTATTTATTCTTCCTTAAAAAATGGTGATTTGGGAACAAGTACAAAACTGCAATATGGTTTAAATATGGGGTCATCCATACGAGGTACACATGATAAATTATGGTTAGGAGCAGGAAGTGAATTTATAAGTAGCAGTACAGAAAATAGCTTTGTATGGAATGCGAAAGCACTTTATAATATAAGTCCTAAAACTTATTTGTATATCAAATATTTAAATGCAAATACATCTGATTTTGCTATTGAAAATGGCATGTATTATTACAATGCAACCTCTGTTTTGGTTGACAATTTTAATATAACTTTTGGATATTATTTTACACCAAAATTTTCATGGTATTTAAACTATCAGTTTGAAAACGCTAAAGATTTGGATTACAACCTACCCTTTACTTACAATACAATTATTACAGGAATAAAAACCAACTTTTAAAAAAATGAAAGAAATGAAAAAATTATTAATATCAATCGTATTACTTTTTATAATTACTTATGCTAATGCACAAGGAAATAGATTATTAATAGCTTTTGAAGAAAGTTATGCATATGAAACTAATCTAGAATATGTAAAAGCGGCAACAACACTGGAAAAGGAGTATTTAAATTATATTTCCAATTATGAAATAAACTTTAGATTAGGCTGGCTTAGATATTCAGCAGGTGATTATAAATATTCTGAAGAATACTATACAAAAGCACTTGAGCTAAAACCACTTTCATTAGAAGCTATATACGGAAAGATCTTACCTTTATTAGAATTACAAAAGTATAGGAGTATCATAAAATTAGCAGAAAAAGCACTTACCATAGCCCCAAATGATTCAAGAGCTGAATACTTTATTGGCTTAGCTTCTTATTATAAAAAAGATTATGTAAAATCAGAAAAATATTTAGAAAAAGCCATCAACAAATATCCTTTTGATTTGGATATCAATTTAATGTTAGGATGGACAAAATTAGCACTGGGTAAAAAAAATGAAGCAAAAGCACTCTTTTTAGTAGCACAAAGAAAATCACCTGCAAATTTACGTGTAAAAAATGCTTTAGGCGTGATAAACAAGTAGTTATCTGGTGAACGGGTAGTGATAATTTGGTTGAAATAAGGCCTGCTTTACTTATCAGCAACCAGTAAAACTTTTTTCATCTAAAACATTACAAACATACCCGGTTACTTTATCACTTATTTTCTTAAGGTTCGTAGTGGCAGCATTAACAATATCATCTTTGTAGTCTAAAATTATAACAGTTGCACCGTTACTCAGTAAATATTTAGCCATATTACCACCAAGGATACCATCACCAGTAATTAATATTAAGCTGTTCTCAACATTAAATAATTCTTTTTATTGGTATAATAGACAAATAGTAGGCTATTTTCAGTTTATTTTTTTCAAGTGGACAAATAGTAGGCTCTAATTTCTATAAATTTTGGAATATAAAAATCATATACTTATTTTTGATTTGTCAAGTTAAACGGAGATTGGCTCTGCTGGAGAGCAACCAATCAAGGGGTAGGCTTGATGACCGACTAAAACGTCAATAAAAAGGAGTTCTGATGAACTCCTTTTTTGATGTTTTTAGAGGTCTTTATGCCTTTAAAAACTCATCAATAAATTTGATTTTCCTTAATCTTGACAACCCATTATGATTTCTAAGTTTATTCTTTAAATCTGAAAAATGTCCATCTATTGCATTGGTGGTATTTGGTGTATTTAATTCGTAATAATCATACCAAGTAAAGAGCCATTTTTGAGTTAGTTTTTAAGCTTCTGTATGCACTTCTCAACTTCTTGTGAGTGTAGTGACTTTTCCCCGTTTTAGGATTGGTAGTTCGTTCATTTAAGAATGGTTCCCATTTGGTATGCCATAGTTCTAAACCACCTTGAAAAGATTCCTTATCTGTTATTTTCATCATCGCAACAAACTCCTTTAACTCAATAGAGGCAGGTAGTTTTGGGTTTTTGGTTATGTACCCACGAATGATAGCTACTTGATGAAACTGGCACATTTGAACAGGGATTTTTAAAAGACTGTAACAATCCTCTACGTCCATCACAGACAACGGCTACTACTTCAAATCCTTTAGATCTCAATTCATTTATGCCATCAATGTATAAAGCATTAGTTTCTGTTTTTACATAGTATTTTAAAAGATTTTCTTTGGTGTAATAATATTTAAAAAGCATTACTCCAAAGTTTCTTCCCCAGTAGGTTGTGTCCATCAAAACAACAACTTTTCTTGATTCTTTTTTAGGAATGTTTACTTTGCAATAGTTCGTTAAGTTTTTTTTAATTAAAAATCACAAATCATGTAAAACAAAGAATATCAAGTGTTTATATTATTTTCTTTGAATTGGTATTATATTGATAATCTGCGACTTATGTTTTATTGTGTAAAATCAAAAAACAAGCATTTAAATTACTAAATATCAGTCTTTTAAATAAGTTTGTAACGAACTGTTGCTTTGTATAAATCAATTTTTCGCTGGATGGTTCGCTTGGAACAATTATACTTGTCGGCTAATTGTTGGTAGGTCTGTTTTCCTTGGGTATATTCAATCCAAATAGATGCTGGATTCAGCCTTAAACCTTCTGCAAATTGTTTCTTACAGACATAGCATTTATACATCTGTTTACCTCTAATAATTCCATTTTTCTTTGTTATTGTACTGCCACAATAAAAGCACTTTTTTTATTCAAAACCTTTGATTTGATGTTAAGGCAACAAATATAAAGCTTACAGAGATTCTCAGCCTACTATTTGTCTATTACGCCTCAAAACATATCAATTAAAATGATTGACCAAAAATCAAGAAACCGTGCAAATCATAGGATTTGCACGGTTTTGTTACTCTTTACGAGTTTTAAAAGTGACCTCGACAAGATTCAAACTTGTAACCTCTTGAGCCGTAATCAAGTGCGCTATTCAGTTGCGCCACGAGGCCGTTTTTATTGGGCTGCAAATATATTTATTTTTTGTAAACTAGAAAAATATTTTACATAAAATTAAATATCCATGACTTCTTTGAATTTTTTCAGAATTGGAGAGGCTTTTTCCTTGTCTTCTTCATAAATAAAAAGTTCAACTAATGAAGGAGACCCTCCATAAAAACCGGATCGTAAACCCGACTGAAAATTATTCTTTACCAAAGATGGGATTTCATTATCATCAAGATCTAATTGTAATCTTTGAATTTGAATTAAAGAGCCTGTAAAAAAATTAATGTGTTTTGAGTGGTCATCCATAATTGTTGATTTTAGTTAAAGATACAAATTTTATGCCAAAAAATATAAGTCAATAGGGATTAATCCAAGCTGTTTTTGGTTACATAATAGCGCCAACCAATAATAGTCATTTGTAACTTGCTGGCCTTGCTCATGTCAAGTTGTTTCTTTGCAAGACTTGGAAAAATAATCTTATTTGTCCTTGCTAAAGTTTTAAAAAAGTGTTTTTTCATAATGAGGGTAAATATATAATAAAAAGTCAGGGCTTTTTGAAAAGCCCTGACTTAAATTTTGATAATAACACTTATTTTTTTGTAGTAATCACAATTACTCCACCTTTTCCTTTAGCACCATATTTTTCTATAGCTTTATCTCCTTTCAAGACTGTAATACTCTCAATATCATCATTGTTAATTTTTATTACTTCTTTTTTGGTTTTAATAACTCCATTGATTTCATAAATAGGATTTTCTTTTCCTTCCTGAATGGATCCTATAGAATTTATAATACTATCTTCATTATTTAGTTTTATGGTAGTGCTATATTGTTCTTTAGTAGTAATCTCTATCACCCCATCTTTTCCTTTATCACCATATTTTTCAATGGCTTTTTCACCTTTAAGAACACTTATTGATTTTATATTGTTGGGATCCATATCATCCATATTTCCATCTTTCATTTCTTTTCCATCAAGAATAAATAATGGAGTTTTGTTACTTTTACTTCTGTATATGATATTTTTATTGTTGCTTGCATCTATCTTGTCTTCATCAATTTTGATGATAAATGAATTTCCATTTATTGATTTACCTTCCTTGATGATTACTTTGTGGTTTTTATCATTTCCCTCCTCTACATTTATAATCTTAACTTCTCTAATTTTAGTAGAATCACCTTCAATTTCCCCGTCAGAAATAAATATCATTTTTTTATCTGAATCAGAACTCCCGTCCTGACCAACAATAATATCATTTTCTCCATTAACTCTTTTTATAGTGTAAGTATATGGTTTCTTTTTGTCTCCTCCCATTGATAATGTAGTTGAACCCTCATCTGTAATCCAGATGATATTTTCATCTCTTTTTTTGCCGTTTTTTACTATAACGGTTTTATATAATGAATCGTCATCCGAACTAAAAAGCATATTATGGTTATTTTGCATTCCGGTTATATTACCTACTGAAAGAGCTCCTTTTGAATTAATATTTAGCATGATAGGTTTGATGGGGAAATCACTTTTTTGAGAAAAATTAGATTGATTGCCATTTTTATCCTTTACGGAAATACTTATTCCTACTATTTTGTTATTCGAATTATATTTCAATTTTTTGTATTTAAAACTGATATCTTGAGATGCAAGTCTTGTCTTTAATTTTTCTAGATCTGTTTTTGAAAAATCCTTATCGATGGTTTCGTAAAAATCAACCTGGTCAACATTTGTTTTTACCGTATAAGTGTTCTTTTTCTGAGCAATAACCTTTGTGTTAAATGTAAATACAAAAGCGACCAACATAGGTATAATCAATAAAAACTTAATTTGCATTGTTTTGCTGCTGCGATTTTTTTGTAACATATCTATTCTTTTTTTGATTAATGAATTGTAAAAGTTTGTGGTTAATGCCGTTTGATTGTGTGGCAAAATAGTTTTTAATAATAGATGCTGGTAATTTTGGTTTTCAGAGGTAATTCCCTGTGCATGCTCATCAGCAATAAATTCCAGATTTTTTTGAATTTCCTTAGTGTAAAGCCAAACGAAGGGATTGAACCAGTTGAATATTGCTAAAATTTGTATTAGTAAATTATCAATACTATGAAATTGACTGGCATGTATTTTTTCATGTGTAATAATCTGATCCAATTCATTTGTATTGTATGCATTAGGATTTAAAACGATATACTTAAAGAAAGAAAAAGGAGCAATGTCTTTGTTGGAATTCACAAATACAAAATTTCCTTTTTTAATTTTCGGGTTTCTGTACAAAAACCACAATAAGGAGCTTAATTGAATTAAAATTTTTATAGAAAAAAAGAGGACACCAATTATATAAGCAATGATAAGAATTTGATCCCATGATAAAGCAGCTTCTTGTACTGCCTTGATTTCCCCTTCATTAATATTAATGAATCCTGCATTAAGAGTGGCGTCTATAAATACGTATTTTTTGATTGTTATAAATGGTATTATCAATGCTGTGATTATCCCTGTGAGAAAATAAAACCGAATAGATTGAAAGAATGTGTCTTTTTGTAAAAATAAGATATAGAAAAAATAAAACAGACTTATGATAAATGTTGATTTCAATAAGTACTCCATATCATTGTAATTTTTTATTATTTTCGATAATAGAAATGATTTCCTTTAACTCCTCCACACTAATTTTTTCTTCCTTGGCAAAAAAGGAAACTACGTTCTTATATGAATTCTCAAAATAATGCTGAATCGTTTTTTTCATAAACCCTTTTTTGTAATCTTCCTTTGAAATTGCTGGGTAGTATTGATGAGTTTTTCCAAATGCGAGGTGATCAATAAACCCTTTTTCTTCCATATTTCTAATAATGGTTGATATGGTGTTATAATGCGGTTTAGGTTCAGGTAATTCGGCAACGACTTCTTTTACAAAAGCTTTTTTTAATTGCCAGAGAACTCTCATGATTTCTTCTTCTTTATTGGTAAGTTTTTCCATGTTAAGTGAATAAGAAGCAAATGTAAACTAAAAACATAGTTATACAACTAAAAATATAGTTTTTAACAAAAATTTAAAATATAATTAACTATAATTGTCAGCTGTATTATTCGTGTATATTTGCAAGAAAGCGATTATGGATTATCTATTGTTACTTTCTGGTTTTATTTTACTTATATTGGGGGGGCACTGGTTGTTAAAGGCATCCGTTGGGCTTTCATTAAGGTTAATGATTCCGAGAATCATTATAGGTATGACGGTGGTTTCTTTTGCTACTTCTGCACCAGAACTCATTGTAAGTTTAAACTCTGCTCTTGAAGGGCATGCAGATATTGCCATTGGAAATGTGATAGGTTCAAATATAGCAAATCTTGGATTGGTGCTTGGAATTGTAACAATTCTGTCAACAATTGAAGTTGAAAAAAGTTTTTACAAAACTGATTGGCCTGTTATGATGATAGCGTCAATAATGCTGTATGTATTTATTGCGTTTGATGGTGTTTTAGAGAGGTATGAAGGGATTATTCTACTAGTTTCATTGGTTGTTTTTTTAGTGTATTTACTAAAGTTCCAGAAAAAAGCTGTTGTTGTTGACGAAGTTGTAGTTCAGAAAGAAATGTCAATTCCTGCAATTTTATTTTTTTTGGTGCTTGGAGGAATTGGTTTATGGAGTGGATCTGAATTATTGATCAAAGGAGCAGTTAATCTGGCAAATGATTTTGGTGTTAGTGAAAGAGTTATTGGTGTGACTATTATTTCTATTGGCACAAGTATACCCGAACTGGCTGCGTCTGTTATTGCAATTATAAAAAAGGAAAAAGCAATTTCTTTAGGAAATTTAATAGGTTCTAATATTTTTAATATCCTTGCTGTATTAGGGATAACATCTATAA
>JADGEA010000416.1 GCA_016744615.1 Flavobacteriaceae bacterium | reverse complement strand
GTAATAATATTTAAATTTATATTTTATTTTTGCAAACGCTTTCAAAATAATTTAAATTTAATTTGACTTTTAAGCATATAGATTGTAATATTCTAGTACGAAAAGAGTTGTTTTATTATTTTTTTATTTTTTATTGCAAGCGATTGCAAAATGGAGGGGTAAATATGAAAGAAAATAACATGGAAAAAAAATTAGAAAAAGTAACGGTTGTTAAACAGGATACGACTACTAAAGCTGTAAAACCAAAAATAAAAACACATCCAACGGGGAAGGTTTTTTTTGGAGAAACCAGTGAAGTTACACCAGTTCATTTCCACTCATATAATGAGTTATCTAAAAACACTGAGGTTAAACAGGATATGGAGGGGTTTGATAAAAAATATTGTGACTTTGTAGATTATATTATGAGAATTACTCACAATATCTGGGAAGAAAGAGGAATCGGAGTAATTTATGATACATATCACGATGATGTAACGATGCACTGTGGATCTTTTAATCTACAAGGAATGAACGACGTTGTCTCAAATACACTTCAAACATTACATGCTTTTCCTGACAGAAGATTAGTAGGAGAGAATGTCGTATGGGCTGCAGATCCTGATAATACATATTACTCTTCTCATAGGATTGTATCTAACGCTACTAATCTTGGGGACAGCGGTTTTGGACCTGCAACAGGAAAAAAAGCATTTTTTAGAACAACTGTTGACTGCAAAATTTATAAGAATAGAATTATAGAAGAATGGTTAGTAAGAGATAATCTTTACATTGTTAAACAGTTAGGATTTGATCCAATCGAGGTAGCAAAAAGAATGGCTAAAGGATTTAAAACAAAGGCTCCTGCACTACAATCAAGATTTGGTCTTGCAGAAAATAGAAAAGGACAATTTGTTCCTGAACTTACAATAAATAAAACAACAGATGATAATGGTAATTTTGATATTGGTAATTTTATACTTTCTATGTATGAAAATGTATGGAATTATAGATATTTTAATAAAGTCAGAGAATACTATACAGAAAATGCTGTTATTCATTCGATTTGTAATAAGGAACTTATCGGTGAAAGTCAATTACAGGGATTTTTAGTAAGTTTATTCGCATCTGTTCCTAATGGAAGAACTATGATAGAAAGAGTAACTTGTAATGAGATACCTGGAAAAGATTCTTGGGATGTATCGGTTAGATGGAGAATCTCTGGAATGCACGAAGGTATTGGATTCTTTGGTCAGCCAAGTGGAAAGCCAGTGGAAATATTTGGTATAAATCACTTAAGAGTTAAAGATGGTATGATTGCCGAAGAGTGGGTTACTTTTGATGGATTAGATGTATTGAGACAAATTCATGTTGAAAATGATGATGATTTTATTCAAGGTCAATAAAAAATTGTTGAATATTGGATATGAAATTTTTAATTATATTAAAAGTAACTAGGGGGGATATTTTGAATAATAATAATGAAGAAAAAGCTATCTTAGGGGTAGACTTTTCAATGGGACGAAGGATAGCTGCTTTTGTAGCGATCTTAACAATATACTTTTTTTACTGTTACAATTTCATGGTGGGGACCTTTGTAAGACCAACATTGATTAATGAGTTTGGATTTACTTTACAAAATGCATCATCGATCTTTGCAATTCTATCATTTGGAACAATACCTGGAACAATTATATTTGGTATGTGTTCTACTAGATTTGGAAAAAAGAAAACTCTTATGGGAATAGCCTTGCTCTTTGCATCTATGACTTTTTTACCATTACTAGATCCTACCAGCTATAATTTATGGAGGGGAGCTAGATTTGTAACAGGATTTTCATTAGGAGGAGTATTTGGAACTGCAATACCTCTAATTACAGAGTTATTCCCGCAAAAATACAGGGGGAAATTAGCTGCGATATGTACAAGTACTTTTTCAGTAGCTATGATATTTGCAGGTCAGTTATATGGAGCTTTGGGAGATGCTAAC
>JADGEA010000180.1 GCA_016744615.1 Flavobacteriaceae bacterium | reverse complement strand
AGGCTTAGGCCATGCCATTTTATGTGCACAACCCATTATTGGTAACAACCCTTTTGCAGTAATACTCCCTGATGTACTCATTGACAAATACCATTCAGATTTAAAACAAGACAACCTAGCGCAAATGGTTAAACGTTTTGAAGAAACAAACACTAGCCAAATAATGGTAGAAGAAGTACCCCAGCAAGATGTTAACAGCTATGGCGTTGTTGATATTAAC
Organism: Flavobacteriaceae bacterium; assembly: GCA_016744615.1. GTDB lineage: Bacteria > Bacteroidota > Bacteroidia > Flavobacteriales > Flavobacteriaceae > Lutimonas. The sequence goes on along the minus strand of JADGEA010000180.1, from coordinate 7,701 downwards.
GGGATAAAACTTAAAGAATCAGACTTTGCAACAGTAACCGGTATGGTAGAAAAGCCCTCTATTGACGAAGCACCCTCAAATTTAGCCATCACTGGCCGTTATGTATTATCAAACAAAATTTGGGATCTACTTGCGTTTACCCCTCCAGGTGCAGGTGGTGAAATACAACTAACCGATGCTATGCATCAACTATTACTGCTTGAAAAAATGGAAGCCTACAAAATTGTTGGCAGAAGCCATGACTGTGGTAATAAACTAGGTTATTTGCAAGCGAATATTGAATATTCCTTGTTAGACCCTAAGTTGGGCGAAGGTTTACGAGTTTTTTTAAGTACGTTAAAGTTTTAAAGTTTATACATATGTTAATTATAAATCGAATACTTTTACTCGCAACTGCAACTGGTCTAGCTAAGTAACAAACTTAGAAATGATGTTTATTACTTTTGGTGCTAGTACTAGGTATATGATTTTAAGAAAATATACGTTTTATAATTTAGTGTAAATTAAAGAGAATAGTTATGGATTTATCAAATCATCTAGCTTGCTTTAAAAAACGTAAATATAAATAAACAGGGAATATTAGTCGCTGCCTATGGGGGAAACAGTATTCTACAACAGAGTTAAATGAATAGAGTTAAGTGGCATTACATGACGTTTATATTGAAATATTCTGAGCTTATGGTTTGATGTTATCCAATAAAACAACTACTTAAATCTAAGTATCGTTTCCCGCTATGCTATAATAGGGTTAAACTTTTAAAATAAAATGTACAAAAACTAAATCTGTATTAAAGGGATAACGTGAAAGAATTATTACAGTCTACACTCTGGTTAAGCTTAGGTTATGGTATTGGGCAGGGCTCCATATTATTATTTCAATTGTATATGCACTCGAATACTCTTACAGAGAGTTTAGGTGTAGCAGTAATTTTAATTAGTTTAGTGTCATTCTGCTTTCAGTTTTCAGATTTTGGTAATAACACAATAGGATTAAAATTATTACAGTCTAAAAATGAAATAGGGTATTTAGGTTTTCTATTAGGTAGAGCTTTAATTTCAATACCTGTTTTATTATTAACTGTTTATTTATCGAAAGATATTTTAGCGGGTTATATATCTACTCCTCTATTACTTATCGTTTTACCAGTAATGTCGTTTCTTTACGGATTTTCGAACAGTGCTAGATTTGAACTAACTAATGAATATTTTAAGTTTTCCATTGTTCAAATGATATCTTGGTTGATTTTAACGTCATTACTAATGATGCATTATATTTTCGAAATTTTAGAGTCTGACGTGTTCATTTTACTTTTAACAATTATCCCCATTATTCATTTAATATTGAGTCGATTTAGTATTACTTTTTTTTTACAAAACATGTCAAGTATACAAGTAAAGGAAGTGATTTATCCTTTATCTGTTGTTCTCCCTTCTTTAATTGGGCAATTATGGGGTAGACAGATGTTATTTATAGTTGGCTCTATCGTTGATATTACAATTCTTGGCCCTCTTGGGATTATCCGAAGTTTACACACTGGTTTATCTATCGGATTAAGAATGCTAATAAGGCCTTATATAGCCCAAAATGTTAGGTCACTTAAACATGATAGTAATATAAAAATATTTAGATTTATTATAATTGCCCCTTTTAGTTTATTAACGTTCTTCTTTTATATTTTAAGTATATTTGATTTTGGTCTGTCTGATGATTTAGCTTTTTGGATGCCAATTTTGATTGGAGTCCCTTTATGGGGGATATCAACTATAATAGTATCAAAAAATCAGATAATTATGTTACCAAAAATATTTTCATCTATTGAGGTTTTATCTTTTGTGATACATGCTGCTACATTTTTGCTATTAGTTCGATGGAACCCTCCTTGGGCTTTTGTTTTATCCGATTTATTAAGGTTGTTATTTTTAATTACTAGTTCTCATTTATATTATAAATATAAGGTTAATTATTATGCTAGTTAAAAGTCAGAGGGCAAATAATAATTCAATGTTCTTAGATCAATTATTAGTGATGCTTATTTTCTTAGTTTATTCCATGTTTAGCCAACCTATACCAGGGAAGCCAGGTTTAAGTGAAGTGGTTTTAGCTATATTATTAATGTTTTTTGTACTTCGTAACATATATATCAAAACATCAACTAGACCACATATATTTTCATTATTCAGTTTTTCTTGGTTATTGATTGTACCTTCATTTGTCGGGATTTTCTTTTATCAATACCCTTTAGGTGATTATATTCGTGACGCAGTTCCTTTATTATTTATTATGTTACCCATTCTGACATATTCGAGAGTTAGTGAGAATCCACAAGCATGGTTTGAACTTATTACACATGCTTTTTTGTTTTCAGGAAGTTTATTAACTTTTAGATATATTTTTACAGGACAAGGTGTTGCATTTGAAGACATATTAATAACTGATGGAGCTCCCTTGAACCAGTGCTCTACAGTGATTTTTTCTGCTGTTGTTGGCTTTTTGATGTTTTTGGATAAGAATAAATCTAACATACTTAGGTTTTTATATTTATCTATTTCTCTATTTTGCTTTATAGGGCTATTAATGGCTATTATGCGCGCACAAATAGCAATAGTCCTCTTCGCTTGGTTCGTTGGGTTGCTAGTATCATATAAAAAGGTTGATGTACGTGTTTGGGTATCTTTCAGTTTACTAGTTTTAGTATGTATATTTTTTCTTGATAATATGTTGTTCAATATGTACGGTTGGGTTGTTAATATGATTGAGGCAAAAAACAATAGTACTGGATTATTTAACAATAGAGATCATGAGATTACTGTGGTTATGGACTTGTTTTGGTCAAACAATTTTTCAGCTATTTTTGGGCATGGCTGGGGGGCTTCAATGTATGTACCAACTGCAGGTAAAGTTGTAAGGTTTACACATAATTCTACACTTTATATGATCTGGAAAACGGGTTTTTTGGGTACTGTTTTTATTTGTTTTTATCTGTTTTATACGTGTCGTTTAAATCAGATAAAAAATATGAGTTTATCATTTATTACTAAAAACATAGATACATTATTAGGTATGTCATGTGCTTTCATTATTTTTGCGGTTATTGAAATGGGCTATAAAATGATGTCTTTTGGTTTTTTACTTTGTCTAGTCCAATGTTGTTTTTCAAAGCTAATTTATGATAAAAAGCATAAAGTAATACGATAGCTGTAAGCTAATTACAGCTTTATTGAATTTTTAATTCTCAGTTGATTGGTCTGAGGGTAGCCTGATTAATTTAGGTAAACCTTATTTTGGTTCTATCAAATTTTAACTTAAGTACATTTTTTGAAATTTGATCTTGAATACATGGAGTATAGTAATTTGATAACGTTGATTTTTATCATTAGATTTATTAGAAATTTTTGTCAAATTTTTATTCGAAGATTATGGGGTGTTTCCTATAGCACGGACGTGAAATTTGGTAGTGGAATCTCCAAAGATTTGCGTATGGGGAAAAGTGGATATATTGGAAAAGGATCAACGATCACAAACAAGGTAATAATTGGTGATTATACCATGCTATCTACTAAAGTCTCTATTGTAGGTGGAGATCATAACTATGAATTGGTAGGAACTCCGATCGTTTATTCAGGTCGACCTACAATGCCGCTAACTAAGATAGGTAATGATGTATGGATTGGGCATAGGGTTACCATTCTTGCGGGAGTTACAATAGGGGATGGTGCCATAGTAGCAGCAGGTAGTGTTGTTACAAAGTCTATACCTCCATGCCAAATTTTTGGTGGTGTACCAGCCAAATTTATCAAAAATAGATTTAAAACTTGTGAAGATGTAAATTTTCATATGTTAAGTGTAAAGGAATATACGAAAATTAATATTCCTTCAAATAAAAAAAAGTAACATGTGCTTTTTATTTTTTCCATTATGTAATTTATCAAATTTTATTATAGGTATTATATGTTAAAGGTAGGGATATTAACTTATCATTTTAGTGATAATTATGGTGCTTTATTTCAAGCTTATGCGTTAAGGCAGTTTTTTGTTAATCAAGGGCATCAAGCAGAATTTATTAATTATCACCCTAGTTATGTAGAGGAAGGTGGTTCATTAAAATGGAATAAACTACTTTCAAAAGATAATTTAAAAATAGTGTACTTAAAGCTCACTAAAATTAAAGAGGCTTTGTTTGGTAATAAAAAACAAAAAGAAAGCTTTAATCTATTTAGAACCCAGCAGTTAGGTGTTAAAGGGCCTGAATTCAAATCACTTGAAGCCCTTGATGATAAATTGAACGGTTATGATTTATTTGTTTGTGGAAGTGATCAAATTTGGAAGCCTTCGGAACATTATGGTGTAGACCCTGTATATTTTTTGAATTTTAAGCAAAAAGATAAAACAGCACGTAAAATATCTTACGCTCCAAGTTTTGGTAAAAATACTTTAGATGATGAATACAAAGTAGAAACAGCTCGATTGATTACAACTTTAGATGGAGTATCTGTACGTGAACAATCAGGTTGCGATATTGTTGAAAATTTAGTTGGGCAAGCTCCTTCATGCGTACCTGACCCCACTATTTTATTAAATGATTATCAACAGATTATTAAGTCGTATCCTTTAAAATCTAAGAAACATGTTTTTTGTTATGCCTTACGTTCAAGAGAGGCTATTGGTTATGTTGCAGAAAAAGTGGCCGATAGATTGGATTGTGCGTTGTATTCACCTCATAACTCGCACAGACGTTGGAGAGAAATCGGTGAAACTGTTTATCCGTGTCCTCAGCAATGGCTTTATTTATTAACCGAAGCTGAGTTTGTTGTTACAAATTCATTTCATGGAACTGCACTTAGTATTTTACAAAATAAAGAGTTTGTAGTTGTTGGCTTACAGGGCAGTAAAGAAAGGTTTAATGCTAGAGTGAAAAATTTACTTTCTTTAGTAGGTTTAGAAAGCCGCTTTATCGCTGGTGTAGATGAAAACACTGTAAATAACATTTTGAGTAAACCTATAGATTGGAAGACTGTTAATAATACAGTTCAATCACTTAGAGATTCAGGGTATTTATACCTTAACACCCAAATTGATTTAGTTTAAAAGGAAGAAAACTTGAGTAAATTTGAAAAATACAAATATAAAGATCAACTTTCTAAAAAAAGTAAAATAGCTAGAGCTGTTTGGAACATTTGTTGGTTTTTCTTGTTTAAAACAAACCCTAGAGGAATGTTGAATTCTTGGAGAATATTTCTCTTAAGATTTTTTGGTGCAAAAATTGGGCACGGCTGTATTGTTGCCCCAACTTGCTTTGTTTGGGCTCCATGGAATTTAACGATGGGTGACTTCTCAGTGTTAGGCGATCATGTTGATTGTTACTCAATGAATAAAATTAATATTGGTTCTAAAGTAGCAGTGAGCCAACGAGCATTTATTTGTACTGGTACACATGATATTTCTTCACTTACGAGACCTTTAATGACTAAACCTATTACAATAAGTGACCATGCTTGGATATGTGCTGAAGCTTTTATTGGGCCAGGTGTTGAAATCGCCGAGGGAGCAGTTGTTGCAGCTAGAGCTGTCGTTGTTACACCTGTAGCACCATACAATGTTGTAGCTGGAAATCCAGCTAAGTTTATTAAAAAAAGAGTTTTGAAGGAGTTATCATGAGTATTAAAACGTTGCTTAATTTATTGGCAACTCCCCTTGAGTATGGTTTTGATACCTTAAGAGCATTTAAATGGAGTAAAGCATCACCAGTATGCCCTAAGTCAAAACAATTACATTATGATATTTTATTATTAGCCCATACTGTTGAAAAAGGACTAAGTGTATCAAATCCTAGACGAAAGTTTGGTATAGAAAAGATTACTTCTTTATTGAGTTTTTTGGAATGTTATGATGAGTCATGGGGTGTTTTTCCATTAGAAAAGTCGTATGGCTGTTTATCAGCATACGTGCAATGGCATAAATCAATTGATTTTGATTTATGTGAATTAGGTGATGAAATAAATGTATTTTTAAAAAGATGTAAATCTTTAAACATTACTCCAAAAGGGGGGGTAAAATCATTATCTACGATGAACCACAAACAAAATGCTATATTTGAACAGTCATTGAATGATAGAGCTAGCTGCCGAAGATTTGAACCCGAAGTGGTTTCTGATGATATCTTAGAAAGAATTGGTCGAATAGCAGTAAGAACTCCTTCCCAGTGTAATAGGCAAAGTAGCAGATTACATTATTATGCAGATAAGAATCTGATTAATAAATTATTATTGGCTCAAGGCGGCGCAGAAGGTTTTAGGGAGTCAGTACATAATTTATTTGTTATAACATCTGAAATGTCTGCATGGAGTGGAATAAAAGCTAGGTCTCAAGCTTATGTTGATGGTTCTCTTACTTCTATGCAAGTATTAAACGCTTGTCAATCTTTGGGATTAGGAGCTTGTCCTTTGAATTTAGCTGTTACTAATTTTAAAGAAAAAGAAATTTGCAAAATAGGTGGTATTTCTGATGGGGAAAGATTAATTATGATGATCGCTTTTGGTATCCCAGAAAAAGCTAACCTTCAAGTAGCTAGATCAGAGCGATTACCAATTAATCATGTTTTAATAAGCCATTAAAGATAAAATTATGACTAAATTAACTTTAATAATCCTCACGTATAACGAATCAATTCACATTAAGCGGTGCATAGATTGTACATTAGCTTTAGATGCTCGAGTTATTATTGTGGATTCTTTTTCAACGGATGATACATGTAACATTGCAAAGGAGAGTGGAGCTGAAATATTTAAAAATCCATTTGTTAATCAAGCACAGCAGTTTCAGTGGGCAATGGATAATTGCAATGTTGTTTCTGAATGGGTTCTTCGATTAGATGCAGATGAAACTATTAATGAAGAGTTAGTTAATAATATTAATTTATTTGTTGCAAATAATGGTGATGGTAATAATGCGGCTATTTTTCACCGTAAACATGTTTTTTTAGGAAAATGGGTTAAATATGGGGGGCGCTATCCACTACCTATGCTTAGACTATTCAGAACAGGAACGGCACACGTAGAGCAACGTTGGATGGATGAACATATTGTTTTAGATAGTGGCACTTCTGTACTCCTGAAAGGTGGCTTTGCGGATGATAATTTAAATTCTGTGACTTGGTTTATAGATAAACATAATAAGTATGCAACACGAGAAGTCGTAGATATTATGTTAAAGAAGCTAGACCCGAGTCTTGATTCAAAAATTACTGAAAGCACTAGTTTCTCAATTAAATTTAAACGGTTTTTAAAACAATCTATTTATATGAAACTACCTTACTTCATAAGACCTTTTGTTTATTTTAATTTTAGGTATATATGTCAATTGGGCTTCTTAGATGGTGCTACGGGTTTTGCGTATCACTTTATGCAAGCTTTTTGGTATAGATCTCTTGTTGATTTAAAGTGTATAGAAGTTGAAAGGGAATGGGGGAAGTGTTCAACAGATATTGAAAAGATTGAGATGTTAGAGCGTTTAAGTGGTTATTCATTGAAGGAAATTACTAATAAATGAAATTAATCTTAAATAGCCTTAATTATTCCCCTGAACTCACAGGTATTGGTAAATATAACGGGGAAATGTGCCCTGAATTGGTTAAACGTGGTATTGATGTTTCCGCTATTGTAGCGCCACCTTATTATCCTGAGTGGAAAATTCATCAGGGTTTT
>JADGEA010000415.1 GCA_016744615.1 Flavobacteriaceae bacterium | reverse complement strand
TTAATGAAGAGTTTGGATTTATTCCAATAGCGTCCTCAATAAAAATTGAGTTTCCAAAAAATAAAAACAGAGAATACGATGCGCTTGAGAATGCTAAAATTAAAGCGACTTCAGCTTATAGAAAATTAAAAAAGAATGCATCTTTTGAAACAAGAGCAAGATCTAAAGCAGAATTGGAAGCAGTTAGAGAAGTTTGGTTAACTGAGCTTAAAAAAATTGATTATAATGACAAGAAAGCATTAATGAATAAAGATGTTGCTAAAATGATATTCTTTAGCTTAATGCGTGTTGACATCAGTTTAAAAGATAAAGCACAAGCAGAAGAAACTTTAAATTTAATGCAAGAAAAGCGTATTGACTTGGATTTAAATTATGATCAAAAAGCGACATTCACAAGACTTGAAGAAGAAGTTTACAAACTATAATATATTATGAAAAAATTACTTTTAACCTTAATTACTAGTTTAACTATTAGCCTTGTTTTTGCTCAAGAGTTTAAAACAGAATACAGTACATCTTTTAAAAAGGGAGATGAAAAGGAAATTTATAAAATTGTATTTCCCTCTGCTTATGGTTTTATGACCCTACATCACTTAGATAATGTGATGATGGATAATACAAAGGCTATGACATTGACTAAATATGATCAATCCATGCAAGCCATAGATTCTAAAACGTTCAATTTACCGAAGTTAGATTTGCGTGCCTCAGATTTACAAGAGGTAATTGAGTTAGAAAATCAACTTGTTTTTATCTCTAAGGTAATGCATAAAAAATTAGCGAAACATCAAGTTAATGCTCAAGTTTATTCTGAAAAAGAGAATGTAGTTAGTGAAAACAAAGTATTAGCATCTTTCCCTATTGAGGGATATTCTAAATCTGGATTTTATCAAATTGCAATATCTCCGGATCAAACAAAAATTGCAATTGTGGCTAATATGCCTTTTGTAAAGAAGACGAAAGAAAAAGTAAAGGTTTGGGTATATGATAATCAGTTAAATCTTCTTTGGGAGCAAAATGAAACATTGGCCTATGCACGTGATAGATCCTATCAAGAAAATGCATTTGTAAAGAACTCTGGTGAAGTAATATTGAATAAAACCATAGACGCTTTCAAAAAAACTCGTAAATCTGAACTATTAACATTTAACGGAACTACTGTTGAAACTCAAGATTTTTCTTCTGCAGGTTTTTTACCAATGGAAATGAAACTGATTAATGTAAATGGACAACCTATGCTAGCAGGATTTTTCTGGAATGGAAAAAATAGTGTTATTAAAATAAACAGTAAGGAAGGCGAAGATAATGATGGAGCTTTTTTATTCGATTTAAATAACAATCTTCTTTTAGGAATTCATGAATGGAGTGATGACATAGACGCTAAAGATTTAAAAAGCCTTCAGGTTGTTGACGTAAAAATTAGTAGCGATGCTATTTTTATGCTTGGAGAAAAATATCTGGAAGACAGTGAATTCAGAAAAAATGGAAATACTATAACAACGGACTTAGATTACTTTTACACTTACGGCTCCAGTATTATCGTAAATTTTAACACTAAAGGCACATTAAAAGGCTTTACACCCTTATTTAACTCAAACAAATACAAAAACACTGAAAAAGAAAAAGGATCTGTATCTGCAGTGTTATTAGAAAACGGACTGAATGTTTTCTCTAACAACAACAGTCATATTTCTTTTGATGCTTTTTTCAGCAATCCAAATAGTACTATTGAGAAACCAAATCTAGCAATACCAGAAAACGGTTCTTCTTTCTTACCCAATGTATTACCAAAAACGGTAAGGTCTGTAAAGGATTACGGGATGATATATTACATTACTAATTACGGAGATCGCTACTATTTTAGTAAAATGACTTGGTAAATAAAAAACAACAACTCATAATGTTCATTGCTTTTTAGGGAGGATTTCTGTATCTTTATAATTCACCCATAAAATAGTTAATTATGAATAAAGATGAAAAAACAACTCGAATTTATAC
>JADGEA010000414.1 GCA_016744615.1 Flavobacteriaceae bacterium | reverse complement strand
TAGAACTGACGACAATTATGCTAGAATACTTCTATAAATAAAGCATAAAAGGATAATTAACATGGCGACATTACAACTCCAAGAAATAAATGAGAAAGTTATTCAACATACGCCAGATGTATGTGGAGGATTTATAAAATGTTAAAATCATTAACGATTAAAAATTTTACAGTATTTGCAAATGCAAAAATTAATTTTTCACCTGGAATGAATGTCATTATTGGAGATAATTCTACAGGAAAAAGTCACCTGCTTAAATTAGCATATAGCATGATTTCAACGCTTTACCTGTTCGGTGGAGATAGAATTAAAACTATAGAACAATTACAAATTAAATTTGGAGATAAATTAAATGGAGTTTTTAAACCAAATAAATTAAGTAATTTAAGTCACAAACCAGAACAAAATAGTCAAATTAGCATACAAACTGATTTAGAAAATCTCTCATTTATATTGAAAAATAACGAGCTTAAAGCAGATCATTTACCCTTATCCTATCCTCAAATAGCTCCATTATTTTTTCCAACGCAAGAAGTATTGAGTCTGCAACCCCCGGTGTTTATCGCTTTATATGAAAATCGTTATTTACCAATAGATGAAACTTATTATGATTTATGCAAAGTCTTAAATCTACCTTTATTAAAAAAATACTCTGATGAAAATAAAGAAATAATCAAAGCTTTAGAAACTGAGTTAGGGGGTAAAGTGGTACTTGATAACAATGGGCGTTTTTATCTTGACATCCCCCAACAAGGTAAAATCGAAATATCTTTAATAGCTGAAGGTTTAAAAAAAATTGCCACACTAGTTTATTTAATAATGAATGGTTCATTGCGTCATGGCTGTACCTTGTTTTGGGATGAAACTGAGGCAAACCTCAATCCTAGAATGAGAGTAAAAGTAGCTAAAGTATTAGCGGCACTAACGAAACAAGGAATACAAATAATTCTGACAACTCATGATTTATTTCTAATGAAAGAATTATCCTTATTAATAGACATGAATCAAATTCCAGCAAGATTTTTTAGTCTAAAGCGAGAAGATGAAGATACAAACATAGAACAAGGAAAAGTACTAGAAGATTTACAAACAATTGTTAGCCTAGAAGAAGAATTAGCATTATATGATAGAGAACAATCACTCTATTATGCAAAGAAAACTTTATGATTTTACAAGAAGGTAGTCGGAGTAAAAAATTAGAATTTGAATTTTCAGAACAATGGATTGTCTGTAAATATGATGATCGAACTGGTTTTTATCAAAAAGTACAACAATGTCAAGGCATGAAAGCTGTAGATTTTTTAGCAACTAACCAACATGAAATTCTTTGGATAGAAGTTAAAAATTTTCGCGGTAATAGTGCCGAAAATAGCCCAAAACTTTCTGCTGCTGAACCAGCAGAAGTTCAACAATGTCGTACTCAATGTAGTTCCAATGTCAAAATAAGTCGTAAAAAGCCTTTTTTAGCAGATGAGGTAGTAAAAAAAGTCTGTGATACTGTTAGTGGATTAGTAGGAGCATTTTACCATCAAGATGATAAACTATTACCTCATACTAATGCATTAAAACACAAGCTACCAATAACAATTGTATTATTTTTACATCAAGACGAATATTTAGATGCACCAGAACATTTTAAACCATTAGCTTTATGATTAAAAACTAGAATTAAACAACAACTACGGTTTTTAAACGTTGAAGTGGAAGTAGTGAATGAATTAACTTTACCTGAAAATGCTGGGTGGAAGTTAATAACTGATGTCACGCAGAGAGGGCAACCTCAACCTTAGTATCTTCATCAAAGCAATAGCCGTTCAAAATGATGATAAATAGACATGACTTTATAAAGTTACATAAAATAGTCACCAAACATGCAGGCATCATTGTATGTAGAGAAGATCATCAACTAAAATGAGAATTTCACGATTATATATAAATCAAAGCTTAACAGCAGAATCAGAAATAGTTTTAGCCAAAGATGCTGCCCATTATCTTGCC
>JADGEA010000179.1 GCA_016744615.1 Flavobacteriaceae bacterium | reverse complement strand
TCAAAGCGGGTGCAAAATTAATACCTTTTTTTATTATAACCAAATTATTTGTGAAAAACTTTTTGACCAATATTATCGTACTAATGTGAATGAACTATCCCTCTTTATTTTTGGGATTGCAAATGTAAGACAAAAGTTAATATTACAAAACATTTTTGAAATTATTTTTACAAAAACAATGCACTTTTTTTTAATCTAAATTCTTCTGGGAGTTAGCTAGCTGATTCTTAAAAACTTGTAAATTTTCAAGAAATGAATGTGAAGGTAAATTTAATTGAGAAAATGATTTACTTAGATCAAAACCTGTCTTTAATGGACGTTTAGCAGGTTGTTTTAAAAGAGATGTTGGTATGGGGTTTATATAAGATTTATCTAAATGGAAGGTATTTGCTATTTCAGTAGTCATATCGTATATACTTAATAATGTATTACTCGACACATTAAAAACTCCCTCTACTCCATTGCCAACAACATACAAACATGCATATACCAAATCATCTACAAAGGTTGGCATTCTCAACTGATCTGTAACTACATTAATCTGCTGCCTATTTTCTATACTATTCTTTACCCAAAGAACTATATTATTTTTAAGTTCGTTGGTTATGCCAAAAACTAAAATTGTTCTTAATATTACATATTTGATATTTGAATCTTTAATAATACTCTCTGATCTTAATTTTGATAAACCATAATAATTTATAGGGTTAGGCTGGTCGCTCTCTTTATAATAACCTTTTTCTCCATCAAAAATAAAATCAGTTGACAGATGAATTAAATGAATATCATTCAATTCACATGATTCAACTAAATATTTTACTGTATCTACATTAATTCTATCACATGCTTCTTTATTTAATTCACATGTATCAACATTTGTCATCGCAGCTGTATGAATAATAAATTGCGGCTGTAAATTAATGATCAGATTCTGAAGTTCTGATTTGTTTGTTAGATCTATATCAAAATAAGTAAATTTCCCTCTCTTTTTATTACGATTTTCACCTCTGGATACGCCATATACAATATAGGCGTCCTTTTTCAATAGTTCATTAACCAAATTCTGACCTAATAAACCATTAGATCCGGTGATAAGAATCTTCTTCATTTAACTGGTGATTAAAATAATTCGTGGAGTTTCTGAATTTGTTCTGGCTTACCAATAACAAATAATTTGGAATTGGGAATCAACTCCATAGTAGCATCTGGGTTTACGATATATTTTTTCTCTGGAGTTTTAAATCCAATTACGGTACAACCTGTTTTTCTTCGCAGATCTAGATCAAATATAGACTTTCCTTTATACTCTTCAGGCAATGATTCTATAACCAACTCTTCAATAGTACTGGTACTTTCACCTTCGATAGATAATCTATCAATAAACTCAATAATATCAGGTGTTACTACTAATGTTGCCATATGCTGCCCACCTAGGTTATCTGGCAAAATCACATTATCCGCTCCAGCGATCTTTAACTTACTATAAGAAGATTCATTTGAAGCCCTACTGATTAAAATAGCTTTACTATTCAATTGCCTTGCAGAAAGAACCACATACAAATTATCTGCATCTGAAGGCAACGTAGTGATTAAACTGGATGCGTTTTCTATCCCGGCTTTTATCAATACTTCATCACTTGTGGCATCACCTTTTTCTACAAACACACCTTTTATCAAATTTATTTCATAGATCAATTCAGGACTACTCTCTATAACTACAACCTTTTTATTATAACTTCTTAATGTAGCCACGGCTTGCTTTCCATTTCTTCCATAACCACAAACTATGGTATGATTCTTTAGTTTATTTATTTTTTTTTGCACCTGATTAAATTTAAGTTCCTCAAAAAGTTTATTATTTGAAATATATTCAGTTATAACAGATAACACATAACCATATATTCCTACACTCGTAAAAATAAGAAATATTGTAAATATCTTTGATTCAAAATCTAATGGTTGCACCTCTTTAAAACCAACTGTTGAAACCGTAATAACAGTCATATAAAGCGCATCAATAAAATTATATTCAGCAATCCACATAAAACCTGCTACTCCTATGGATATCAATCCAAACATCAAAACCAAGGCTCTGTATATTTTTGATCTTATTACGGGTGTATTTAACATCTCAACAATTCTAATAAATAATTATAAATCAAAAACTGAATTTCTTTTTGTGTAAACCATATCTTTCAACCTTAATAAAAAAGCAAGAGTCAAATAAATTCCAAAGGATAATCCTACAGTAACAAACGAAATATAAATAAAAAATAACCGAACATTTGTTGCACTTACCCCTAACTTATCAGCAAATCTTGAAGATACTTCAAATCCTCTTAATTCAAAAAAATGCCTAATGGAATGGATAAAATTCATTTGTGAAAATTTTCTCTCAGTTTAATAATTAAAGCCTCTTTTTAATCGTAAACTATAGTAGTAATCTGATACTTTTTTAAAGATATTTTATCTTTACCTAAATTATCTGTAAAACTTATAATATCATCTCCCGAAATATTTATTGTTACCTTATCATTTAATTCTTTTCTTATTCTAAAATAGTTTTCAGGAGGAAACAATTCACCTGATGGAATCATAAAAACATACATTTTTTTAGAAGAGTGACTATTTAAAGCAATATATAAATCCTTTTTAAAAGTTTCATTTCGTGGCTCAAACCACCAATTAAGATACGGCTTTACTCTATTTGAGAACACAAATTGCTTTTTGTCAATTAATACATTTGAATTCCTTTTTATATAACGACTTACTAGAGTAAATGCATTAGTTCTTTTCAATTTAAGCATCTCACTACTCTGCATATTAGACCGCTCTAGCTTACCTTCTTTTATTTGATCCTCTTCATTATCTTGTTTCAAAAATTTTATCTTTTCCAAACGTATTTTCTTTATAAATTCATCATTATCATTGCCGCTTACAGCTATCAAATAACGTTCGATTGTATCAAAATCTCTATACAAATCAGCACCACTAGAAACTTGAATACTACTATGAGCCCACTTATTTCTAATTGTTTGTAGTTCTTTTGCATAATTTAAGAGTTCATAAGGAAAACTCGATAACTTATATAATTCTCTCCAATTACTTGTGAATACTTTTAATAAAACTGCCAAATCAAAACCTTTCAAATCTTTTATATTTCGCCTTTTTAATTGATCGATTTGCATTGTAGATAAATATTTCAACACACAATTATTCCACCAATTCTCATCAATCTTAGGTAGCATTTCGCCCAAATAAAAAATTGTTTTTTTTGAAACCTCATCCAACAACAAATCAATCTTCATTCCTTAACATTAAAATTTATCATGTCCAAATATATAAATAAAAATCAATGTTTCTATTCTTTGTTTTACTTTTAAATGATTTGTTTAAATTTGCATTCTTTTAAATAAAACATGAATAAAAAACAAGAGTATATTGAAGTTTTAGGAGCAAGAGTTCATAACTTAAAAAATATTGATGTAAAGATTCCACGAGATAAACTTGTAGTAATAACCGGTTTAAGCGGAAGCGGAAAATCTTCTTTGGCTTTTGACACGATCTATGCAGAAGGGCAAAGGCGATATATCGAAACTTTCTCGGCTTATGCGCGACAATTTCTTGGAGGTCTGGAAAGACCAGATGTAGATAAAATTGATGGTTTGTCACCTGTAATTGCCATTGAGCAAAAAACCACCAGCAAAAGTCCACGATCAACTGTTGGAACCATCACTGAAATTTATGATTTTTTACGATTGCTTTTTGCTCGTATAGGTGATGCTTACTCCTACAATACTGGTGATAAAATGGTGAGTTATAATGATGACCAAATCCAGGAACTTATCCGTAAAGATTACTCTGATAAAAAAACGATTATTCTCGCTCCTGTTATTAAATCACGAAAAGGTCATTACAGAGAGTTGTTTGAACATATTTTAAAACAAGGTTTTGTTAGGGTGCAAATTGATGGAGAAATCAAGGAAATAGAAAGAGGAATGCAGTTAGACCGGTACAAAACCCATGATATTGAAATTGTTATCGATAGGCTTATCATAAACAAAAAATCAGAAAAAAGATTAAGTGAAAGTATCAAAACAGCTATGTATCATGGTGATGATACTTTAATGATAATAGACTTTGATAATAGCGGTTCTAATACAAAACCAAGATATTTTAGTCGAAATTTGATGTGCCCCAATACCGGTATTTCCTATCCAAAACCTGAGCCAAATTCTTTTTCATTCAATTCTCCAAAAGGGGCATGCGATCATTGTAATGGATTAGGAAAAGTACAGGAGATCAATATTAATAAAGTTATACCAGACACAAAAATATCTATAAAAAATGGAGGTCTGTCTCCTATTGGAGAACAAAAAAACTCATGGATATTCAAACAATTGAATCATATTGCTGAAAAATATTCTTTCTCATTATCCGATCCCATATCAAAAATTCCAAAAAAAGCATTAGAGATCATATTAAATGGTGGTAATGAAAAATTAGAGATAAACTCAAAGGAGCTTGGTGTTAAAAGAAGTTATACAATTGATTTTGAGGGAGTAAATAATTTTATTTTCAACCAATATCACGAAAGTCAATCTAGCTCTATCAAACGCTGGGCAAAAGGCTTTATGGATGAAATTAATTGCCCTGTTTGCAATGGAAGTAGATTGAAAAAAGAAGCTTTACATTTTAAAATTGACGAAAAATCCATTGCTGATTTGTCCTCATTAGATATCTCTCATTTAGCAACTTGGTTTGATCAAATATCAGAGAAATTATCCGAAAGG
This sequence comes from Flavobacteriaceae bacterium, assembly GCA_016744615.1. GTDB lineage: Bacteria > Bacteroidota > Bacteroidia > Flavobacteriales > Flavobacteriaceae > Lutimonas. Next base: position 3,264 of record JADGEA010000179.1, on the reverse strand, counting down.
CAAATAAAAATTGGGGAAGAGATCTTAAAAGAGATTAAAACCAGAATTGGTTTTTTACTCGATGTTGGGTTAAATTATTTATCTCTTGAAAGAGGATCAAAAACTTTATCAGGTGGTGAGGCACAACGCATTCGATTGGCAACACAAATCGGGTCTCAATTGGTTGGTGTACTTTATATTTTAGATGAACCAAGCATTGGTTTACATCAAAGGGATAATGCAAAACTTATTGAATCTCTTAAAAAACTTCGTGATCTTGGCAACTCAGTTTTGGTAGTAGAGCATGACAAAGACATGATGGTAACATCTGATTATGTAATCGATATTGGTCCCGAAGCAGGAAAACACGGAGGTGAAATTATTAGCATTGGCACCCCAACTGAATTATTAAACAGCAATACATTAACTGCTGCCTACTTAAATGGTAAAAAATATTTTGAAATTCCTAAAAAACGAAGAGATGGCAATGGTAATTTTATCATTTTAAAAGGCGCAACAGGTAATAATTTAAAAAATGTAACCTTAAAAGTACCATTAGGAAAACTTATTGGTGTAACAGGAGTTTCAGGTAGTGGGAAATCTACTTTAATCAATGAAACGTTGTATCCAATATTAAACACACATATATACAAAGCAGTAAAAGAACCTCTTCCGTATAAGTCGATTAAGGGACTAGAATTTATTGATAAAGTGATTGACATCAATCAAACTGCCATTGGCAGAACACCACGTTCAAATCCTGCCACTTATACTGGTGTTTTTAGCGAAATAAGAAGTTTATTTGCTAAAACTCCTGAAGCACTAATCAGAGGATATAAACCCGGAAGATTTTCGTTTAACGTAAAAGACGGTAGATGTGAAACTTGTCGTGGCGGCGGGGTAAGAGTAATTGAAATGAATTTTTTACCCGATGTTGAAGTAGAATGTGAAACCTGCCAGGGAAAAAGATTTACCCGTGAAACTCTAGAAATAAGATATAAAGGAAAATCAATTTCTAATGTATTGAATATGACCATTGATGAAGCCGTACAATTCTTTAAACACATTCCTAAAATTTATATCAAATTAAAGACCATTCAGGATGTTGGACTTGGATATATCACTCTTGGTCAGCAATCTACTACCCTATCCGGAGGCGAAGCACAACGAATTAAATTAGCTGCCGAACTTTCGAAAAGAGATACCGGTAATACATTTTATATATTAGATGAACCTACAACCGGACTTCATTTTGAAGATATACGAATCCTGATGAAAGTACTGAATAAGCTAACAAATAAAGGCAATACGGTATTAATTATTGAGCATAATTTAGATGTAATCAAATTATGTGACCATGTTATTGATATAGGTAAAGAAGGAGGAATTAAAGGAGGTGAAATTCTTTGTTTCGGCACACCAGAAGAGATCATTAAAAACAAAAACAGCTATACGGCTCATTATTTAAAAAAAGAATTAAATTTATCCAAAAGTAATCTGCAATAAATTATCAAGCATATGACACCATTAGAAGATAAAAAAATACGTGAAAAATTAAAACAAAAAACTTGGAACGAAATAAAGACCAATGATTCATGGGCGATCTTTAAAATAATGAGTGAATTTGTTGATGGTTATGAAAAATTAAGTAGAATAGGTCCATGTGTTAGCATTTATGGATCTGCAAGAACAAAACCTGGTGAGAAATATTATAAAATGGCTGAAGACATTGCATATAAATTAACTCAAAATGGCTACGGAGTCATTACTGGTGGTGGACCCGGAATTATGGAAGCAGGAAATAAAGGCGCCCAACATGGTGGTGGTACTTCTGTAGGGTTGAATATTGATCTCCCTTTTGAGCAGCACGACAACCCATATATTGACAGTGATAAAAACCTAGATTTTGACTATTTTTTTGTTCGCAAAGTAATGTTTGTTAAATATGCACAAGGATTTGTCGCTATGCCTGGAGGGTTTGGCACCTTAGATGAGCTGTTTGAAGCCATGACATTAATTCAAACAAAAAAGATTGGTAAATTTCCTATTATTTTAGTTGGAAGTGAGTTTTGGGAAGGATTATTTGATTGGATTAAGGAAACTCTCATTAAAAAACATGGCAATGTAAGTCAGAAAGATCTTGAATTATTTTCTATTGTTGACACTGCAGAGGAAGTAATAGAAATAATTGACCAATTCTATAATAAAAACCGCCTTATGCCAAATTTTTAACTATTAAAAATCAATTCATTATTTGCTAGAAAAGAAAATCATACTTGTAATTGTATTTTTAATTTCTGCCATTGGTTTCGCTCAAACCAATAGTATTTATATTGATGCTCAATTATCACTGGAAACACATGAAATTGATATTGATCAAAAAATTGTTTTTTATAATAATTCTAAAATTGATTTAGACACTATTTATTTGCTTAATTGGGCAAATGCATATAAAGATCGGCATACACCATTATCAAAACGATTGATAGAAAATTATGATAAAAGTCTTTATTTTGCAAAACTTAACAAAAGAGGTCTTTCCAAAATTCAAGATTTAAAATGTGATAATCAAATTGCATCTTTTGAATACTTGAAAAATGCAGAGGATATTATTAAGGTAATGCTTCCTAAAACTCTTAAACCTCAAGACTCTATTGTCATAACAACAACATATAAGGTAAAAATTCCAATTGATAAATATACCAAATATGGATATTCCCACGATACATATAATCTTCGATATTGGTATTTAATCCCTGCTGTTTTTGATGGTAAATGGCATATTATGAGCAATTTAGATTTGGATGATATTTACATGAATCCAGCAGATTATCATATTAATTTTAAAATCCCTTATGGATATACTTTAATTTCTGATCTGCCTGGTATGGTTGATATTAAAGACGACCATGTTTTGTATCAACTTAAAGATCAAAATAGAATTGATCTCGAAATTAACATCCAGCTTAACAATGATTTTTCTGTATATGAAGCAGGGCAAATGGAGATTATTTCTAACTTAAAAAGCAAAAATCTTACAGAAAATATAAAAACAGATATTCTAACAAGGCAGCTCCACTTTATAGAAAAATATTTAGGAAAATACCCCCATGAAAAATTATTGATCAATAAAACAACCTATTCAAAAAATCCCGTTTACGGATTTAGTCAATTACCCAAATTTTTAACACCTTTTTCAGATGTATTTGAGTGGGATATCAAAATACTCAAGGCACTTACTAACAGGTATATTGAAAATACCATACTTACCAATAAAAGAGAAGA
>JADGEA010000178.1 GCA_016744615.1 Flavobacteriaceae bacterium | reverse complement strand
GATATATCAAATACCGTTAATAAAGTTAACGGAATGATAAAACTTGGTGTTCCTTATACCCAAATGGAATTAGACAAGGCTGTTTATCTATTGAAAAATCAGGCAGCTCAAATTGAAAAGAATTTAAGACAAGATCCTGAGTTTGTTAAAAATTATGGAGATGCAAATATTCAGGATAAAGAAATTGTTGCATTAATTGCTTATTTGCAAAGATTGGGTACTGATATTAAAGCTGGAACAGCAGAAAATTAAGATTATGATAAGATTTGCAAAACATTATTTTGAAGGTATTAATGGAATTGAAATATATCCAATCATATCCTTACTCCTATTTTTTATGGTTTTTATTACAATGATTATTCTTGTATTTAAAATACCTAAAGACAGTATAGAAGAAATTAGTAATTTACCTCTTGAAAACGACTCACAAAACAACGATTATGAACAATCATAAAAACCTAACTGGCTGGCAGAAAATTCTGCAAAAGATGACTAAAGCCAATGAAATTGGAAAGGAAGAAGACATCATGACCGATCATGATTATGACGGTATCAAAGAATTAGATAATGTACTACCACCTTGGTGGTTATGGGGTTTTTATATTACCATAGCTATTGGTGTTTTTTACTATATACAGGTTTTTACCAACTCAGAAGCATATAGCCAAAAAGAAGAATTTGCAGCTGAAGTAGAACAAGGCAGACTAGAAGTAGAAGCTTATAAAAAAGCAAATCCTGAATTGTTTAAAACTGATGTTAAATTATTAACAGATGCCGCAAGTTTAGAAGAAGGTAAAAAAGTATGGACTACTTATTGTGTTGCCTGTCATATGGCAGATGGTGGTGGTGGAATTGGTCCAAACATGACCGATGACAAATGGATCTTAGGTGGTGGAATGGAAAAAATATTTCATACCATATCAGAAGGAGGCAGACCTGGAAAAGGTATGGTTGCCTGGAAAAGTTCTATCAAAACTGAACAACGCCAACAAGTAGCTAGTTATGTAATATCTCTGCAAGGAACAACCCCTGCAAATCCAAAAGCCGCAGAAGGAGATATTACATGGAGTAAACAGTAATCGTCACTTCATTTCTTTGAAGTGTGATACTGTGTTTTTGATTTTTTTAGTTAGTAGTAGAAAAGGCTATTTGTTATTGCAAAATAATGATAGCCTTTTCAAAGTTTTTGAATTAACCTAATGTTACCTATGTCACAAGAAAATGAAACTTTTAGAGATTCCATTGGTACAATAACAGATGATGGAAATAGAAATGTAATTTATCCAAAAAAAACAAAAGGAAAATTCACAAATTACAGAACTTATCTCAGCTGGTTTTTAATCGCCTTTTTGTTTGTAGCTCCTTTTATTAAAGTTAATGGAAACCAATTTTTACTTTTTAATATTCTAGATAGGAAATTTAATATTTTTGGTCAACCCTTTTGGCCTCAGGATTTTTATCTTTTGGTATTATCCATGCTGGTGGGCGTCGTTTTCGTTATTTTATTTACGGTTATTTTTGGTAGGATTTTTTGTGGTTGGCTTTGTCCCCAAACCATTTTTATGGAAATGGTTTTCCGTAAAGTAGAATATGCTATTGAAGGAGACAGAACCAAACAAATCAAACTGGCCAAACAAAAATGGGACGGCGAAAAAATTGGTAAAAAAACCTTGAAATGGACAATTTTTTTCATTATCTCTTTTTTAATATCAAATGCATTTTTAGCTTATTTTGTAGGAGGTGATGAATTGATCCAACAAATAAAAGATGGACCATCTGCTCATATGGGCACCCTGATCAAACTAGTCATTTTTACAGGTGTATTTTATTTTATTTTTGCATGGTTTCGCGAGCAGGCATGTATCATTGTATGCCCTTATGGTAGACTACAGGGAGTTCTTTTAGACAATCACTCTATTAATGTTGCCTATGACTTTAAGCGAGGTGAAGGACGTCAAAAATTACGCAAAGATGAAGACAGAAAGGCCAATGAGCTTGGTGATTGTATTGATTGTAAACAATGTGTTTTAGTTTGTCCAACGGGTATCGATATACGTAATGGCACTCAAATGGAATGTGTTAACTGCACCGCCTGTATTGATGCTTGTGATGAAATAATGGATAAGGTTGGTTTTGACAGAGGACTGATACGATATGCCTCTGAAAATAATATTGAAGAAGGTGAAAAATTCTCATTTAGCACACGTATTATAAGTTATACAATTGTTTTAAGTTTGATGTTTGCATTTTTGATTACACTTATTTTCCTTCGTAACGATGTTCAGGCCACAATTCTAAGATTACCAGGTCAGTTATATATAACTCAGGGGGACACTATTCAAAATGTATACACCTATAAATTGATCAATAAAACAAATGACACTTATGATGATCTAAAGATCAAACTACTATCTCACCCCGGGAGTATTAAAGCTGTAGAAGGAAAAGTAACATTAGAGAAAAGTAAACTTCATGAGGGAACTTTGTTTATTAAAATTGCAAAAAATGATATCAATTCTGCAAAAGAAAAATTAAAAATCGGAGTGTTTTATAATGGAGAAATGATTGAAACCAGTAAAACTAATTTTCCTGCTCCTTTGAGAATCAAATAGATCAGGTAAATAAAAGATATTAAACCTAGATCCTGTTGAAAAAGCGGGATTAGTTCGACTAACTAAAAAATTGAAATTAATTATTTATAGTCTCACGAATAAAAATAATCATTATGAAGATAAAAATTAATTGGGGTACAGGTATCGTAATTGCAATGGTGCTTTTTATGATATTTATCCTATCCTTTGTTTATAAATCTCTAACACCTGAGTACACCCATGAGCTAGTATCAGAAGATTATTATAAAGATGAATTACTTTACCAAGAAGAGATTGATAAATTAAATAATGCTGTAAAACTTGATACTAAGATTACTTTGAACAATTCTGATAAAGGAATTAATATAAAATTTCCTGAAAATCTGGAATATCAAAAGGTGGAAGGAACTATTTCATTTCAAAGATATTCCAATAGCAATTTAGATTTTGTCAAAAGTATTACGTTAAATTCTAATCAATATCTGATACCGGATAGTATACTGGTTTCCGGTAAGTGGATCGTTAAGATTGACTGGAATTATGAAGGCAAGGAGTACTTATTTAAAGAAGGGTGGTTTTATTAATTATTTAATCTTAATATTATTTTTTATACTGCTCTCATATTAGGTCTTTTAGGAAGTTTCCACTGCATTGGAATGTGCGGACCGATTGCTTTTATTTTACCTGTTGATAAAAGCAGCAAGGGTAAAATGTTATGGCAAACCTTTTTATATCATTTTGGAAGACTACTTACTTACAGCCTTATAGGGTTACTATTTGGCATTGTTGGCAAAGGCCTTTACCTTGCCGGTTTCCAACAGCGTCTTTCCATATTGATGGGTGTGATCATGATCTTAACGGTAATAATTCCTGCTAAATTTTTCAATAAATTCAACCTAACCAAACCTCTTTATAGAATTATAGGAAAAGTTAAAAAAAATCTGGGATTATACTTAAATAAAAAATCTGATAAAGCACTGTTTTCCATCGGTTTTTTCAATGGATTTTTACCATGTGGACTGGTATATATGGCTATAATTGGTTCTGTTTCAACAGGAAATATGTTTTCGGGTGCATTATACATGTTTATTTTTGGTTTGGGAACTATACCAATGATGACAGGAGCCATTTATTTAGGGAATTTTTTAAAAATATCCATTAGGAATAAAATTCAAAAAGCAATTCCTATATTTGTAATCATAATTGGATTATTGTTTATATTGAGGGGAATGGGGTTAGGTATACCATATATTTCACCACCTGATGTAAAACTTCATATATCAAACAACCCAAGTTCTTGTATAACTGAATAAAGAGTAAATTATGCTAAATGAAACTAAATTAACTCAAGAAGATTTTGAAAATTCTAAAACAAAAGATGGTCTTCTAAGAATAATTCAAAATAAAAACATCAATATTGACAAGGTTATTTCTACGCTTCGATATGAGCAAGAAAAAAAAATACTACAAATTGAACTGGTAAAACTGCAACAATGGGCTTCCAAAAATAAGAAGAGAATTGCTGTTATTTTTGAAGGCAGAGATGCTGCCGGAAAAGGTGGTAATATTCGTCGATTTACAGAACATTTGAACCCTCGTTCTATGCGTTTGGTTGCATTAAACAGACCTACAAGTACTGAAATGGGACAGTGGTATTTTAGACGTTATATCAAGCAATTACCAAATCCAGGAGAGATTGTTTTTTTTGACAGAAGCTGGTATAATAGAGCTGTTGTTGAACCAGTTATGGGTTTTTGTACAGAAAAACAATACCATCAATTCATGATGCAGTTACCTGAATTTGAACATATGCTGTACGAAGATGGAGTTATCATTATAAAATTTTGGTTATCTATTACAAAAGAAGAACAAATGAATAGATTTGATGCCAGAATGGATAATCCGCTAAAGCGATGGAAGTTTAGTCCTGTGGATAAAAAAGGTCAGGAACTTTGGGATGTTTACACCAAGTATAAAGAACAAATGTTTAGTAAAACACATAATTCATTCTGCCCTTGGGTTATTGTAAAAACCAATGATAAACACACTGCACGTTTAGAGTGTATGCGTTATATTTTGTCACGAATTGATTATGAAGGTAAAGATGATTCGAAAGTATCTCTCCTACCCGATCCTAATGTGATCATGCATTATTTTAGATCTATTCACAAATACGATTAATTGTATAATTATTTTCAACAATCATGGAACAACAAAAATTAAGCACACAGGATATCATCAAATTAAATTCAAAAAAAGGACTTACTTCTTTACTATTGAACGAATCTCTTAACCCAAAAAAATCGGTTAGATACATTGATTATATCAAGAAACTTAAAAAATTGCAAATTGAATTGATAAGACAACAGGCATGTATCATTGACAATAACAAAAGAGTAATTGTAATTTTTGAGGGTAGAGATGCTGCAGGAAAAGGAGGTGCGATCAGACGAATTACAGAACGGATAAATCCCCGTCACTTTAGAATTGTTGCATTACCAAGACCCAGTGAAGAAGAAAGTACACAATGGTATTTTCAACGATATGTGAATCAATTCCCAAAAGCGGGAGAGATCGTATTTTTTGACAGAAGTTGGTATAATAGAGCTGTTGTTGAGCCTGTAAATGGTTTTTGTACAAAAGATGAATATGAGATCTTTATGAACCATGTAAATGATTTTGAAAGAATGATCACTGATTCAGGAATTATTCTTGTTAAGATTTATATGTCTATTTCTAAAAAAGAACAAGCCAAACGTTTTGAGGATATAAAAAATAACCCATTAAAACAGTGGAAAATTAGCAAAGTAGATGAAAAAGCCCAAGATTTATGGGATTCTTACACAGAATATAAAAATAAAATGTTTGAAAACACCAAAAATAGTGGAATACCATTTAAAGTGATCAAGGCTAATCGAAAAATTGATGCTCGTGTTGAGGCTATAGAATATTTACTTAAGAGTGTTCCTTATGATAAGGAAAGAGAAATATAAATTATTTCTTTTTAGCTTTATACATTAAATAAAATCCAATTAAGATCATAGGAATACTTAACAATTGTCCCGTATTCAAATCCCATGCTGCACGATTGTCTACCTGTGCTTCTTTAAAGAATTCAGCAACAAACCTAACAGACCATAATAAAACCATAAAAAGACCGAAGATATAACCCATTTTATCTTTTTTATCTGTTTTCCAATAAACAAACCAAAGAATTATAAAAGTAACCAGATATCCAAATGCTTCATATAATTGCGTTGCGTGACGAGGAAAATCTTCGCCTAATTGTCTGAATATAAATCCATAATCAGAATTTGTAGGTTTTCCTATAATTTCAGAATTAACCAAATTGCCAATTCTCACAAAAACACCACCAATTGCAACGGGAAGCGTAATACGGTCTAATATCCATAAAAGGGGTTTCTGTAATACTTTTTTGCTGTAAAAATACATAGCAATAATCATCCCTATAGCACCACCGTGACTCGCTAATCCTTGATATCCGGTAAATTGAAAAGGGTTAAACCTTACGGGTAACAATACCTCTAAAGGATGTTCAAATAAGAATTTGGTATCATAAAAAAGAAAATGCCCTATTCTTGCTCCCAGTAAAATGGAGATTACTGCATAAATAAAAAGGGTATCTAGTTTTTCAATAGAAATTCCTTCATTTTCATAGATCTTCTTCATGATCTGTAAACCCAAAATAAATGCAATAACAAACATTAAACTATAATATCTTATAGCAAATGAACCAATTTTAAACAATTCAATATTTGGATTCCAATCAATACTTAAATAAACCATCTTTAATTTTTAAGAGTGTAAATATAATTTAAAGTCTAAAATGAAAACAATAATTATATTCTTATTTTTCTTTTAATTTCTTTTCAGGAACAGGGTCATAACCTTCTCCTCCCCAAGGGTGACAACTTGATATTCTTTTGATAGCAAGCCATCCACCGTGGAATAAACCATGTTTTTGCAAAGCTTCAACCGTATAATGCGAGCATGTTGGCGTATATCTGCAACTTGCCGGTGTATAAGGTGATATCGCAATCTGATAAAGACGAACAAGCAAAACAAATGGAGATATCAATATTTTTTTTATGATGCCCATCTCATCTATCCTTTAATTTACAGAAAAGGTAGTTCCTTCTTTACCATCTTTTAGTTGAATACCTAAGGTAATCAACTCATCACGTATTTTATCAGATAAAGCCCAGTCTTTATTATCTCGTGCTTCTTTTCTTAATTGTATTAAAATTTCTACAACACCATTTAATTTATCAAAATCTACATTATTCTCTGATATATTTTCCAAACCCAATATCTCAAAAACAAAATCATTTATAGTGGCTTTTAAGGTATTCAGATCATCTTTTGTTAGAGTTTCCTTACCATCATTAATCAGGTTGATCCATTTTACCGCATCAAATAAATGGGCAATTAAAACGGGTGTATTAAAATCATCATTCATTGCATCATAGCAATTCTGTTTCCACTGCTCCACCTGAAGGGTAGATTTATCTGAAGATTCTAAATTCCCCAATAATCCAACTGCATCCATTAATCGTGTATAACCTTTTTCTGATGCTGCAATTGCAGTATCAGAAAAATCAAGTATACTTCTGTAATGTGCCTGCATCATAAAGAAACGTGCTACACTTGCAGAATAAGCTTTACTAATATGCTCATTATCACCGGTAAATATTTCATCTGGCACTATATTATTGCCAGTTGATTTTGACATTTTTTTACCGTTCATGGTGAGCATGTTTGTATGCATCCAGTATTTTACCGGTGCCATATGGTTACAGGCCTGTGCTTGTGCAATTTCACATTCATGATGTGGAAATTTTAGATCCATTCCACCTCCATGAATATCAAATTCTTTACCTAAATATTTGGTGCTCATAACTGTACATTCTAAATGCCATCCCGGAAAACCAACTCCCCATGGAGAATCCCATCTTTGAATATGTTCAGGTTCTGCTTTTTTCCAAAGTGCAAAATCCTGTGGATTTTTCTTATCCGATTGGCCGTCTAAAACTCTTGTATTTTCAATTGCCTCTTCAATTTTTCTTTTGGAAAGGATACCGTAATTCTCTGTTTTATTATATTTTAAAACATCAAAATATACAGAACCGTTAATTTCATAGGCTAGTCCATTTTTTAATATAGTCTCAATTGCTTCTATTTGTTCTAAAATATGACCTGTTGCTGTTGGTTCAATAGATGGAGGCAGATTATTAAATTTTTTCAATATTTCATGAAAATCAATAGTATATTTCTGAACAATCTCCATTGGTTCCAATTGCTCTAAACGAGCTTTTGTAGAAATTTTATCTTCAGAATTATCATCTGTTAAATGCCCTGCATCGGTAATATTTCTAACATATCTTACTTTATAACCTAAATGCAAAAAATACCGGTAGATCATGTCAAATGACATAAAAGTCCTTACATTTCCT
>JADGEA010000413.1 GCA_016744615.1 Flavobacteriaceae bacterium | reverse complement strand
AGTCGGTTATAGTAGAATATATGTAGGTGTTCACTATCCATTAGATGTACTAACAGGGTTTTTCTTCGGAAGTATTATCGGATGGGCTTTTTACAAATTGCAATCCATAGCTCAGAAGAGAATTTAATCAAGTTTTTTTTAGAATAAAGAGGTTTCTTATGTATATAATTAACCCAAATACCTGACCAATAAATAGTACAGGATCCTTTCTTAATATCGCATAAATTAAAATTAAAGACGCTCCCAAAATACTAATCACCCAAAAACCAACAGGAAGTGTTGACACTTTCTTTCTTTCTGAAACCATCCACTGATAAACAAACCGAAAAGTAAATAAGAGTTGAGAAAATACTCCAAGAAACAAAAGCCAAGAAGAAATAAATTGGTTGTTTACTAATTTTTCAAAATCAAATACTCCATTATAGATTGAGATGCTAATAGCGATTAATGGAAATGCTAATAAAAAAATGCGGATTTCTTTTTTAATTTTATTCCATTGATTTTGTAATTGTATGTTTCGGATATAGATATAATAAGTGATAAGTTGTCCGATCATAATAGCAAAATCGTTTCTTAAGAAACCATAAATGAAAAATAAAAAGGAAGCAAAAAGACTAAGAATCCAGAATAATATAGGGACCACTACTTTTTTTTCTTTTTCAGAACTTAGCCATTGAACCAATAACCGGACTGAAAAAAGAACTTGTGCAACTAATCCAACGCTGTATATAAGGTAGTCATTCACCCTTTTTTGATGATATCAAAATGGATGTACTTCTTCTTCATCCATAAATAAGCAAAACAATCGGTTATGGGACCAATCAACCTATTTCTAATACCATATTTTGCTTCTCCTGCAATTCTTGGAAAGTGTTGAATGGGTACTTGCAAAACTTTTCCGTTTTGTAATAAAATCATAGCGGGTAAAAATCGGTGCAAGCCTTTAAACATTGGGATATTTTTGGCATATTCAGTTTTAATAACTTTTAACGGACAGCAAGTATCTTCTATTTGATCTTGGGTAAATAATTGCCGGATTTTATTTGAAATTTTTGAAACACTATTTTTTATAAAAGAATCCTTTCTATTGGTGCGAATTCCCGTTATTAAATCAAATTCATTAACGTGTTCTAATAATAAATTAAAGTCTTTGGGAGTCGTTTGTAAATCGGAATCTATATAACCCAATAATGGAGTTTGGACTGCATCAAAACCAGCTTTTAAGGCTGCACTCAATCCTTTGTTTTCTTTAAATTTTAAAAACTGAAAGTTCTCATTTCTATTGCAAATTTCTTCAATTAAAGTTTGACTATTATCGGTAGAACCATCATTTACAAAAAGGATGGAAGTTTTTTTTAAAGCAATGGATAGATAGGAAAGCAATTCTTTTTCAACTCTTTCTAAATTATCTTCTTCATTAAAAACAGGGACAATAATAGTGAACTCTTGCATAGGTCAATCTTCTATGTTAAGTAATGAATTTGCTGCCTCAAAAGGAGTGACTTTGTTCTCGCTTAAAGCAATTAATTGTTTTGCTAATTCTTTTTTAACTTTTGGATTATTGTAGAAATCACTTTTTAAGGAAGATTCAATGGTTTGAAGCATCCAATATTTGTTTTGGTCATTTCTTTTATCTTGAAAATACCCGTTTTCTTTTGTAATAGAAACATATTCCTGAATCAAATCCCATATACCTGAAACCCCCTTATTATTGAGAGCGCTGCAAGTTAAAGTTTTAGGGCTCCAATTATTTCCTTTGTCTGGATAGAGGTGAAGGGCTCTGTTAAATTCAGCTTTTGCAAGTTTAGCAGCAATCATATTAGCGCCATCTGCTTTATTGATCACAATACTATCGGCCATTTCAATAATACCTCTCTTAATACCTTGTAGTTCATCTCCAGCGCCAGCAAGCTTTAATAATAAAAAGAAATCAGTCATAGAATGTACTACTGTTTCACTTTGACCCACTCCAACCGTTTCAATTAAAATAACATCATAACCG
>JADGEA010000412.1 GCA_016744615.1 Flavobacteriaceae bacterium | reverse complement strand
TTATCCTAGTTTGTCCGAAAGTGGGAGATTTAGAACAGATTACAGCATAGACCTTAAATATGATTTACCTTGGGATTTCTATATAAAATTTGATTTTACTCTTAACTACGATAATCAACCAGCAATCGAAGGCAATGATTTTGATTATATTTTTAATAGTGGTTTTGGCTGGGAATTAAAATGATTACATCTTTATGAACCCACGAGCCCTAGCCCTTCTTGCAGCAACCGCTGCTAGTGCAATTTATGGTATAAACCACACCATCGCAAAAAACTTAATGCCAGATGTAATCCAACCTTTTGGGTTTATATTTTTACGAATTAGTGGTGCAGCAGTACTTTTTTGGTTATTGAGTTTGTTTTTTCCTTCTGAGAAAGTAGATCGTAAGGATTGGTTGCGATTTCTTGCTTGTGGCTTATTTGGTATGACTATAAATATGTTGATGTTCTTTAAGGGATTAAGCTTATCAACACCCATCAATAGTTCGGTTGTGATCACCTTAGTACCTGTGATACTTTTAATATTGTCTGCAGTTTTTTTAAGAGAAAAAATTACTTGGAGAAAATATGTTGGAATTGGCTTAGGGCTTCTTGGAGCATTATTTTTAATTTTCTTCGGAATTAAAACACAGAACAACGCACCAAATATTCCACTAGGAAATGTGCTTTTTTTAATAAATGCAACCTCTTATTCTATTTATTTGATTATTGTAAAGCCTTTAGTGGAAAAATACACTTCAATAACTTTAATGAAGTGGTTTTTCCTTATCGCTTTTATCATCAATTTCCCAATTGGTCTTCAAGAATTTACAGAAGTAGCATGGACTCAATTACCCTTAGATATTATTGGAAAATTAGCCTTTGTTGTTATAGGAACCACTTTTTTTACCTACCTATTTAACATCTATGCTTTAAAGCAATTACAGCCTTCCACTATTGGTGCATTTATTTATTTACAACCTGTTGTAGCGGTGGTTTTTGCTATTTTGGTAGGGTCTGATCAATTAACACCTATTAGAATTGGGGCCGCAATCTTGATTTTTACAGGAGTTTATCTATCTACCAGAAAACCAAAATCTACTTGATTATAAATCTTGTGGAAATTGCTTATATTTTCTAGTATCCTCTTTGGTTAAAATTTTAAAATCTTCTGTTTTATCTAATTGGTTTAAAGCAGAAAAAAGACTTTCTGGTAAATCGCGTAACTTTCTAGTCTGAAGGTCAATCCAACCTCCCATCATATTACAACGAGCCATATTTTTTCCTTCCTCGTTATAAAAATTATGCTGAAACTCAAAATACATACCTCCTTCAGAAATACCTTTTAATTGCAAAGAAACCCGAACTGGTTTGCCAGGAAAAATTTCCTTGAAATAAAACATATGCTCATAAAAAACTACAGGTCCAATATGATGTTTTATCATATTTTTTTGTCCAAAGCCTTTTTCCATCATAAAACTAAGACGGGTATGGCTCATAAAATTTATATAACTACTATTTGCCAAATGACGATTAGCATCTAGATCGTTCCAACGAACTTCAAATTCTTTTAAATACATTTTTTTAATTTTTTTCAAAAATAAAATACTTTTTGAAGTATGAATAGTAATTTCTTACTTTGCTGAAAAAAAAGATGCCCCTCGTAAAAAGTTTTTATCAACCTTCTTTTATTTATAGAAACGGGCATTTCTCCACTATCTATTCTGCAAAGCTAAGAACAACTCCAGCATTGACTCAGGAAAGAGAACGAGTTTATTTACCCGATCACGATTTTATAGACATTGATTGGTCTTTTGCAAAATCTCAACAAAATAAAGTGGCAATTTTACTTCACGGATTAGAAGGAAATGCTCAAAGAACTTACATAAAAGGTGCGGCTAATGCTTTATTAAAAGATAATTGGGACATTGCTGCAATGAATTTTAGAGGATGTAGTGGGGAAGACAATACCGCTTATCAATCTTATCATTCCGGAAAAACAGATGATTTAGCATCACTCATAC
>JADGEA010000411.1 GCA_016744615.1 Flavobacteriaceae bacterium | reverse complement strand
AATTCACAGTTAAAAAAATAAATTATGAAAAATCTTATTCCTTTTTTTATCATTTCTTTCTTTGTTATGGGCACTGTTATGGGGCAATCAAACAAAAAGAAATACAACAATTATAATGTTTCCAAAAAAGAAATTACAACTATAATGCTTCAACAGTCAAAAGATTGGAGTAATGGGAACATTGAAGGGTTTATGGAAGGATATATCAAATCCGATGACCTAAAATTTGTTGGAAGCAAAGGAATTACCTATGGTTGGAAACAAACCCTTGAGAATTACAAAAAAGGTTATCCAAGCAAAGATCATTTGGGCATTCTAACTTTTAATTTACTTGAATTTGATCAATTGGCTAAAGATGTTTTTTTAGTAATTGGTGAATTTCATTTAAAAAGAACCATTGGTGATGCCAACGGCATGTTTTCCATTATTTTAAAACAAATAGATGGAAACTGGAAAATAATTGCCGATCACTCTTCATAAAAAAATGTGAAAAGACAATCTAAAAAAATAGTTTTAAAACAACCTGAAAAATTCAAGTCTCAATTATTAAACTGGGCACAACAATTTGATGTTTTTATTTGGCTAGATAGTAATAATTATCATCAAAAATATAGCTCTTACGATGTGGTTTTAGCTGTTGGGGTGCATCAAAATATCACATGTGACTGTTCAAAAGCATTTGATAAATTAAAAGTTTTTCAAAAAAATATCAACGATTATATATTTGGTTATTTAGGTTACGATCTAAAAAATAACATGGAAGATCTTTCTTCAAATAATTATGATGGAATTGGCTTTTCAGATCTGTACTTTTTTCAACCCAAAAAAATATTCTTTTTAAAAAAAGGGATTTTGGAGGTGAAATATCTTTCCGAATTTGAAAGTGAAATTGAAGTAGATTTGAAAAAAATTCAAAACTCAAAATTCAAAACTCAAAATTTCATCAGTCAAGACAAAATAAAAATAAAACAAAGGGTTTCAAAAAACAACTATTCTAAAAAGTTAAAAAATATTTTAGAGCATATCCATAAAGGTGATATTTATGAAGTCAATTTTTGTCAGGAATATTATGCTGAAAACTCAAAAATCAATCCACTAGAGGTTTATCAAAAACTAAATGAGATCTCTACACCTCCATTTGCTACTTTTCTTAAAATAAAAGACAAATTTTTATTGTCGGCTTCACCGGAAAGGTTTGTAAAAAAAGAGGAAAATAAAATCATTTCACAACCCATAAAAGGAACTGCAAGAAGATTGCCTAATAAAAAAGAGGATACTATCATTGCTAAAAAGTTATATCACGATCCGAAAGAACGTGCTGAAAACATAATGATAGTTGATTTGGTAAGAAATGATCTATCTAAAACAGCAACAAAAGGCAGTGTAAAAGTAGAAGAATTATGTAAAGTCTATTCTTTTAAACAGGTGCATCAATTGATCTCAACAGTGGTGTCTAAAACAGAAACAGATCAAAATCCTATAGATCTAGTTAAAAGTTTATTCCCTATGGGAAGCATGACCGGGGCTCCTAAGGTCTCAGCAATGGAAATTATTGAACAACAAGAAGAAACCAAAAGAGGGCTATACTCAGGTGCTGTTGGATATTTTACACCAGATAACGATTTTGATTTTAATGTTGTGATTCGTAGTGTTTTACATAATAGCACAAAGTTATATACTTCTTTTATTGTTGGTGGTGCAATTACATCTCAATCAGAAATTGAAAATGAATATGAAGAATGTATGGTTAAAGCTGAGGCTATGAAAAAGGCTTTGAAATACTAAAGATAATGGCACCAATAAAAGTTGGTAATTTTTACAAATTATATCTTTTTGATTGAAAAGGCTCAACGCTGCTTGGAATAATACCATGTTTGTGTAATAATTCTAATTCTTTATTTTTGAATGTATAATAACTCAAGTTTCGCACTTCCACAAGCCTTGTAAAATATAATTTTCAAAACTTATAATTGGTGCTAAATTATTCAATTTAATTAGATTTGGTCA
>JADGEA010000410.1 GCA_016744615.1 Flavobacteriaceae bacterium | reverse complement strand
AGGACAGGAAGATGATTTTGAAATTGTTGTAGAGTACGTAGCAACACCAAACATAGAGGGCAAAACATTAGTAATGGTTGATCCTATGCTTGCAACAGGATCGTCTATGATAGCTGTTTATCAATCTTTATTGAAATTTGGCACACCAAGAGAGATCCATATTGTATCGGTTATAGGATCTCAACAAGGAGTAGATTTTATCGCAGATTTTTTTCCAACAGACACAACTCTATGGATAGCCGCTGTTGATGACAAACTTAATGACAGAGGATACATTGTACCTGGCTTAGGAGATGCTGGTGACTTAGCTTACGGAGAAAAATTATAATCATAAGAACCTTAATATATTACAAGATGAAGAAATTATTACTAGCATTATTCTTAGTTCCAGCAATAACATTTGCCCAATACACCGAAGCAAAAAAATCTGAGGAATTGGATACTACGAATGAAAAAGAACTTAAACCTCTTACTGATTACAAAAATACAATCCGTTGGAATATAACTCCTATGGTTATATTTGGTAATAGAAATGTTAACTTGGGTTACGAAAGAGTAATATCCGAGAAAGAGACAGTATCACTTAATGTTGGATACTTAGAAATACCTTTAATATTTACAACAAGCGAACAAATAGAATATGTTGAAGGTGATAGAGAAAGAGGAGGATTCAGTATATTTTTAGACTACAAAAGGTATATAAACAATAGGAATAAAAGATCAGCTCCCGAAGGCATCTATTGGGGAGTTTTTACGGGAGTGTATAACCAGAAATTTGGGAACCACTACAAGGCTTCTTATATTGGAGACGATGGTACAGAGTTTGAGGGTGAAGCAGATATTAAAACAACAATTAATAGTTACAATTTTGGTTTGGAGTTAGGGTACCAATTTGTTTTCTACGATAGATTTACAGTTGACTTGATATTAGTAGGTCCTGCAACTAGTTTATACACAGGTAAATTATCTGGTGAATTTTCTGGAAATCTAAATGAATCAGAAGCGTTCAAGGATTTTGTTGAAAATATTTATGACAAAGTACCTTGGTTAAAAGATGCCGTAAATGGAGATGAACTTTATGCTGAAGGAAGTTCTACAAACTTCAAAGTATTTGGAGGCAACTTCCGGTATGTTCTTCAAGTTGGTTACAGGTTTTAAACAACACATATAAAAATAACTTTTTGTTTGGGTGCTGTGATTTATTGTTTAAATTTGCACCCTTATTAACCCATAGGGTTTCATGGCCGAGTGGCTAGGCAGCGCTCTGCAAAAGCGTCTACATCGGTTCGAATCCGATTGAAACCTCTCTAAAGTCCTCATTCTTACGAATGGGGACTTTTTATTTAAAACTGTTATATAAATGAATAAGATTCTATCTGAAAAAAAATGTGTCATATTTTTTATTTTAGATAAGTATATAGACCTGATTAATGACTTTGATAATAATGTACTTAATTCAATATTGAGTACAGTTATTCTTTTCTAAAAAAAATGTCCCAATTTCATATTCTAGTTTGTAGAAATCTACCTATACCTGACAAGATTGCATCAAGAATTACTGCAATCTCATTTCTGTTTTTTCCTTTATTAAAATCATACAGTAAGCATAAAGTTTTGATTGAGGACTACTTATCTTTTATTTTATCATTTTAAATTATGATAACCCCTCGGATATATCTATATATTTCGTGCTGAAATGTGTAAATAAAATATGTCATTTAGAAATAAAATAGATATAACTCTGCACATCAGATTAAGGTTGTTTCACACATAATTAATCTAATATTATAGACAAACTATATGTTGATAATATTCAATCCAGTGCATACTATAATTATCTCTATTTTTCCTATTTTTACAAAAAATAAATAAAAGTTATATGTTTAAAGTAGGTAGCTTATTTGCTGGTGTAGGTGGGATAGATTTAGGTTTCGAAAATGCAGGTTTTAACCTTGTATGGGCAAATGAATTTGATAAGAACGCATGTATAACTTATAGATTTAATTTTAAACA
>JADGEA010000177.1 GCA_016744615.1 Flavobacteriaceae bacterium | reverse complement strand
GTGGTTCATTATCCACAAGAGAAACACTTAAAGAACATCAAGCAACTAACGTTTGGAGGTGATAATGCAGAAGCTTACTGGAGCTTTGATGGTAAAAAATTGGTTTTTCAGGCAACAAATCCCGCATGGGATCTGCAATGTGATCAGATCTTTACCATGAATGTAACGGATGATCTAAGTAAGGGTGCAAAACCACAAATGGTAAGTACTGGGTTGGGTCGTACAACCTGTAGTTATTTTTTGCCAGGAGACACTACTATCGTTTATTCATCAACACATTTGGGTAGTAAGAATTGTCCAGTAGTTCCCAAAAAAGAAGATTTTGACGGAAAATATGTGTGGCCAGTTTATAAAACATTTGATATTTTTGTTGCTGACACTAAGGGGCATATGATCAAGCAATTGACAAATGAACCTGGTTATGATGCAGAACCAACTGTTTCTCCAAAAGGAGATTTAATTGTTTTTACATCAACCCGATCTGGAGATCTTGAATTGTATACCATGAATATTGATGGAACAAATGTTAAACAGGTAACCAATGAACTGGGTTATGATGGTGGTGCATTTTTCTCGCCAGATGGAACAAAATTGATATTCAGATCTTCCCGTCCGAAAACAGAAAAGGAGATCAAAGAATATAAGGGTCTATTAGCTAAAGGCTTGGTGATGCCAACCAATATGGAATTATATATTTGTAATGTGGATGGAAGTGATTTAACAAAAATTACAGACCTGGGAAGTGCCAACTGGGCTCCTTTCTTTCATCCGGGAGGAAAAAAAATCCTTTTTTCGACCAATCATCATAAGAAAAAGCATGATGGTTTTAATTTATTTATGATCAACGTGGATGGAACTGGATTGGAACAAATTACTTTTGACGGAGTTTTTGATGCTTTTCCAATGTTTTCACCTGATGGAAAGCAATTGGTATTTTCGTCTAACAGAAATAATGGAGGGACACACGAAACCAACCTGTTTGTTGCAGAATGGGTAGAATAATTTCAATTTAATATATTTAATAGAATTACAAATGGCAAGGTTTTATGATTTTGCCATTTCTTTTTTTCGTTATTTTGCAGAACTTGGTAAATAATAGAATTCTTTCATTATTTTTGCAAAACTTATAAGGCAGATGATATGCAAAATAGTTTTATTAAGCAGATGCCATTTACACAATTTTGAAGATGAAGAACATAAGAAATTTTTGCATTATTGCCCATATAGATCACGGTAAAAGTACATTAGCAGATAGGCTTTTAGAATATACTGGTACAATTACAGATCGGGAAAAAAAAGATCAGTTGTTAGACAATATGGATCTTGAAAGAGAGCGTGGTATTACTATTAAAAGCCATGCTATTCAAATGGATTATAAACAAGATGGCGTGGAATACACCTTGAATTTGATAGATACTCCAGGCCATGTTGATTTTTCTTATGAAGTTTCCCGTTCTATTGCTGCCTGCGAAGGAGCACTTTTAATAGTGGATGCAGCTCAAAGTATTCAGGCACAAACCATTTCTAATTTGTATCTGGCATTAGACAATGACTTGGAAATTATTCCAGTATTGAATAAAGTAGATCTTCCAAGTGCAAATCCAGAGGAAGTTACTGATGATATTGTTGGTCTGTTAGGATGTGATCCTGAAGAGGTTATCCACGCAAGTGGTAAAACAGGTTTTGGCGTGGATAAAATTTTAGAGGCGATTATTGAAAAAATTCCTGCGCCACAAGGAGATCCAAATGAACCATTGCAGGCATTGATCTTTGATTCGCAATATAATTCTTACCGTGGAGTTGAGACGATCTTTAGAATTATGAATGGTGAGATAAGAAAAGGACAACGCATAAAATTTGTAGCCACTGGAAATGAATATTTTGCAGATGAGGTTGGTACATTAAGACTAAGTCAGAAATCCAAAAAAGTGATCAGGGCTGGAGATGTTGGTTATTTGATAACTGGTATAAAAACAGCAAGTGAAGTGAAGGTTGGTGACACTATTACAGATGCTGCAAATCCTACTCAAAATATGATCGAAGGCTTTGAAGATGTAAAGCCAATGGTATTTGCAGGTATTTACCCTGTTGATACAGAAGACTATGAGGAGTTGCTATCTTCCATGGAAAAATTGAAATTAAATGATGCATCATTGATTTTTGTTAAGGAAAGTTCAGCTGCTTTGGGATTTGGATTTCGATGTGGATTTTTAGGAATGTTGCATTTAGAAATTATCCAGGAAAGGTTAGAAAGAGAGTTCGATATGACCGTAATTACAACGGTACCTAACGTATCTTACCATGCTTTTACAAATAAGAATCCGGATGAAGTTGTTTTAGTTAACAACCCATCTGATTTACCAGAACCATCAACTTTAAATAGAGTAGAGGAACCTTATATTAAAGCAAGTATCATTACCAAATCTGAATTTGTTGGTCCGGTGATGAGCTTATGTATTGAAAAAAGAGGGGAAATTACACATCAAACTTATTTAACTACTGAAAGAGTGGAATTGAGTTTTGATATGCCTTTGTCGGAAATTGTTTTTGATTTTTATGACAGATTAAAGACGGTATCTAAAGGTTATGCTTCTTTTGATTATCATCCTATTGGTTTGAGAACTTCTAAATTGGTTCGTGTAGATATTTTATTGAACGGACAACCGGTAGATGCTTTATCAGCTTTATTACATGATAGTACCGCTTATGGAATTGGTAAGAAAATGTGTGAAAAATTACGAAAATTAATTCCGCGTCAGCAATTTGATATTCCTATTCAGGCAGCAATTGGAGCAAAGATCATTGCACGTGAAACAATCAAAGCCTTAAGAAAAGATGTTACTGCAAAATGTTATGGTGGAGATATTTCGCGTAAGCGTAAATTACTTGAAAAACAGAAAAAAGGTAAAAAACGTATGCGACAAGTAGGGAATGTTCAAATTCCTCAAGAAGCATTTATGGCTGTTCTTAAGTTGAATGATTAAAAATTTATAAGTTCAAAGTAAAAAGTCTAAAGTTGGGAGATGAAGATGTGTCTTTCCATAAGGGAAGGATTTAAGATGGGGTAAATTCAGCCTTAAAAACCTTTGAAAAATGGTTGATAATTTTAAGTTTTATTTCTTCCTGAGGAATGGTTTTTCCTAATTCGGCTTTTATAGAAGTAACTGCTTTACCTTTAATCCCGCATGGGATAATATGATCAAAATATCCAAGATCGGTTGTTACATTTAAAGCAAAACCGTGCATGGTTACCCAGCGAGAAGTTCTCACACCCAAAGCACAGATCTTTCGTGCAAACGGAGTGCCAACATCTAGCCACACACCAGTTTCTCCTTTGCTTCTTTCTCCTTTTAAACCATATTCAGCAATAGTTAAAATAATGACTTCTTCCAATTTTCGCATATACAAATGAATATCTGGAAAGAAATTATCAAGATCTATAATTGGATATCCTATAATTTGCCCTGGACCATGGTAAGTGATATCACCACCCCGATTTGATTTAAAAAAAGTAATTCCTTTTTCTTTAAGCTGAGCTTCACTTAAAAGCAGATTATTCATATTGCCACTTTTACCAAGTGTATAAACATGTGGATGTTCCGTAAATAAAAAATAATTTGGTGTAGGTTCTTGATTTTCTCTTTCCCGGTTTGCCAGTTTGATATCAATTACTTTTTGAAAAAGTTCATTTTGATATTTCCATACGTTATTGTAATCTTTTAGTCCTAAATCTTTTAAGGTTATTTTTTGCATTCGAACTTATATTTTTTTTTATTTTAAGATAACTTCGAATTCAAGTAATTTTGGATTTTCAGTAATAGTTTTCATATCAGCTTGAATGTACATGGTTTTTCTGTCATCGCTAAATGTAGCACCTTTATGAGTAGTGCTTTTTATTGCTTTTGGAAAGTGATATTCAAGTTTATATGAACTGCCATCTAAAAAAGAAGCACTTTGTTCCATCGATTTTTTATAAGCTTCTTTTTCTTTATCGGTCATTTTTTTCTGGATGACCTTACGGACAAATTTCTTACCATTATAGCTGTATTTAACTTCTGTATCTGTAGTTGGAGCATCATTTTCTTTTCCATCTTTAACTGATTGTGCTTTTGAAATTCTTTCCTGAATATTAGCCAATTCACTTATAGAGTTAAATTCAAAGATAAAATCAGATACCATTTTGTTATTTTTCTCATCAACCATCATATGGATCTTCAGATCTTCAATAGCTTTTAAAGATGCCTGTTCTTCTTTGGAAAGTTTGGAAATACTATCTTTTTTCTCGTCTAATATATCTTTAAAAAGAATAATTGTATCTATAACTTGCAGATCCTCATCTGTTTTAATGGAGTCACCCATCTGTTTCATTGCACCCATCATTGCACTCATATCCATTTCTAAGGAATAAACACCACTTCCATTTTCCTTGATATCCAGCCTTTCAGTAAATTGACAACTTGTTAATGTTATAGTTGTAATTAAAATGATAATTAAATTTGTAATTTTTTTCATGGGTTTAGTTTTTAGGATTATTTAAAATTATTAAAGCAGCGATTACACCTGGAACCCATCCTAAAAAAGTTAGAATAAGAACAATTAATACAGATCCACAACCCTTGTCTAAAACAGCCAAAGGAGGTAATAAGATAGACAGAAGTACTCGCCAAAAACTCATTTGCTATAATTTAAGAGCAAAGGTCAGTATTATATTCTAATTTACAAATACAATTTTTACATTTCAAGCTTATGGTTAAGAGTTTGTTTTATCTGGAATAAGAATTTTCCCCATTGTATCTTTTCAAAAACCATTGTATCTTTGCGAGCTATTTTTAATAATAAACAAATAACGCAAATATGCAATTATCAGAACAAGAAATTGTACGAAGAGAGTCTCTACAAAAATTACGCGATTTAGGTATCAACCCTTATCCAGCAGCACAGTTTAAAACTACAGCTACTGTGAAGAAGATTATTGATGGTTTTGATACTTTAGAAGGTAAAGAGGTTATCCTTGCAGGAAGAATTATGAGCCGTCGTATCATGGGAAAAGCTTCTTTTGCCGAATTGAAAGATGCCAGTGGTAGAATGCAAATTTATATCAATCGTGATGAGATTTGTGAGGGAGATGATAAAACCATGTACAATGAGGTGTTTAAGAAATTGTTAGATATTGGTGATATAATTGGAATAAAAGGAGAAGTTTTTAAAACGAAAGTAGGGGAAATCTCTGTAAAAGTAAAAGAATTGACTCTTTTATCAAAAGCATTAAAACCAATGCCTATTGTAAAAGTGGATGCCGATGGTAAAACCCATGATGCTTTTAGTGATGCTGAACAACGATACAGACAGCGTTATGTGGATTTAATGGTAAATGATCATATAAAAGAGACTTTTATAAAGCGAACAAAAATCACAAATTCTATTCGTCAGTTTTTTAATGATAAAGGTTATTTAGAAGTGGAAACCCCAATTCTACAACCTATTCCCGGGGGTGCTGCCGCAAGACCTTTTGTAACACATCACAATGCACTGGATATGCCTTTGTATTTGCGAATTGCCAATGAATTGTATTTAAAGAGATTGATTGTTGGTGGATTTGATGCTGTTTATGAATTTTCTAAAGATTTTAGAAATGAAGGAATGGATCGTACACATAATCCGGAATTTACCGTAATGGAATTATATGTAGCCTATAAAGATTACCATTGGATGATGGAAATGACGGAAGAACTTTTAGAAAAAGTTGCCATGGATTCTAATGGAACTGCTGAAGTTCAGGTGGGTGATCATAAAATTAATTTTAAAGCACCATATGCACGTGTTCCGATTCTAGAAGCAATAAGAATCCATACGGGTTTTGATGTTGCAGGAATGAATGAAGAAGAATTACATGATGTTTGTAAGAAAGTTGGAATTGAAACAGATGAAACTTTTGGAAAGGGAAAAATGATAGATGAGTTATTTGGTGAAAAATGTGAGCACCATTATATTCAACCAACATTTATTACCGATTATCCAAAAGAAATGAGTCCGTTATGTAAAGAGCATCGTGACAATCCGGAATTGACCGAGCGTTTTGAATTGATGGTAAATGGTAAAGAGTTAGCTAATGCCTATTCTGAATTAAATGACCCAATTGATCAACTGGAACGTTTTCAAGATCAATTAGAATTATCTGAAAAAGGAGATGATGAAGCCATGTTTATCGATATGGATTTTGTTAGAGCTTTGGAATACGGTATGCCACCAACTTCAGGTATTGGTATTGGAATCGATCGTTTGGTGATGTTTATGACGAATAATGCTTCTATTCAAGAAGTTTTATTCTTCCCGCAAATGAAACCAGAGGTGAGAGCTGCACAGACAGTTGAACTGAATGATGATGAAAAAGCAGTTTTAAAATTACTTCAAAAAGCAGAGAAAATATTGTTAGGTGATTTAAAAACCCAATCAGGTTTGTCTAATAAAAAATGGGATAAAACAATTAAAGGTTTAACAAAAAATAATTTAGCCAAAGTGAATAAAACCGATGATGGTTTGTTTGTAGAGGTTGTTGAATAACAAATGTTATTCCCACGAAAGTGAGAATCTTATAATATTGGAAAAGGAGTTACTTAATCGTAATTCCTTTTTTATTGTCTTTTGTTAGCAGATTGTAGCATATAGCCACATATTCTTGGTCATGATTTGGTTACTTGATGTTTTTATTGGTAAATATTGAACATGATTGATTGAAATATAATGTTAACTTAATTGTGAGAAATTTTACAGAGTTAAAAATTATCAATAACTTGTAATACAATAAACTAAAAGTTAATGTTTATTTTTAAAAAAATTAATTGACAAAATAATCGGAGTATTAAACCGAAAAGTAAGTGCGTTTTAATCTCTTACTATTCTTACACAATAGTATATAATAATATCAAACTATGACCATAGTCTACGGGCAAATAGAATCATTAACAAGAATTAAAGATACCTTAAGTCAAAAAGGTATAAATAGTTTTAATTCAATAGGTGATATTAATAAGTTTAAAAGAAATTATGAATTAGAAAAACAAAATATATCTAATCAAATAGAGCATGATTTAAATATTGAAATTGATGACCTGCGTACGATTAAGAATAAACTCCAGAATAACTATGATGATTTAAAAACAGTAAAAACAAAAAAAATCAATAATAAAATCATAAGACTAAAAAGTAAGTATGACCTTATTAGATCAAGAAACACAAATAATCTGATAAGAAAAACATTTAATTGGCTCTATCTTGAGATTCTAAAGATTATAAAAACAGTGTTGGAAAAGAATTTTCATAAGATTATAAAGCTACAGACTAATACAGTTGAAAAGATATTAAAAAAGACAAATAAAAAAATCTATGAATACAATGTAAATAGAGAAAAAATTATTTCAGAACGTAGTTCGTCAAAACTTAGTAAGTTGGTCTATACAAGGGAAGTTGTAGAAGGTCTATATCCTTTAATTGCAGGAGCTATTGGTGAAAATTTGGTTGAAAAGGAACTGAAGAAATTATCCGATAAGTATATTTTAATCAATGATTTCTCAATTGAATTTGAATCTCCGATTTATTATAAAAAAGAAAATGAGAGAATATTCAGTATTCAAATTGATCATCTACTAGTAACGAATTCCGGTATTTTTAGTTTAGAAACGAAGAACTGGAGTAAAAAATCTATTGAGAGTTTAGACTTAAGATCACCAGTGAAACAGATTAGGAGAACAAGTCATGCATTATTCGTAATTCTTAATAGCGTCCCCAAACAACGAGGCATAAATTTAAAGAGACATCATTGGGGAGATAAACAATTACCGATAAGAAATGTTGTTGTTATGATTAACGAAAAGCCTAAGGAAAAATTCAAATATGTGCAAGTTAAAACTCTGAATGAGTTAAATAGATATGTTACCTATTTTGAACAAATTTTTGATGATTCTGAGGTGAAAAGTATTTCTGAATATTTAAAAATGATAAAAAATAAAAAAATATAATTAATTAAAAAAACGTAACTAATCAGTCGTTAAACTTAAACTCAAATTTAGCGATAAGGATTAGTGATTCCAAGACATTCATCTGATTTTTAATTGTAGTATCAATTACGG
>JADGEA010000176.1 GCA_016744615.1 Flavobacteriaceae bacterium | reverse complement strand
GAATCCCAAAGGGTTTCTTCAATTGATTTTTGTTTTTTCTGTTTTGCCATTATTTATTAAAATATTTGTTATGTAATATTACGAAAAAAGGAAGGGACTATAGGTTATATGTTTGTAAACTATTAACAAAAAAAGTGGAAAAGTATTTGATAAAGATTTAACTTCTTTGGAGGTTAAAAACTCTATTTGATATAGACATATATAATATATACTCCAATGAGTATTGATATAAGTTTTCTTTTTAAAATTCCAAATTAGGAGATTTTTTTTAAGCTATTTGCCATAGAGGAAGTTTATATGAATAATAAAAATGTTTTATAGACATTGAAGTTTTAAATTACTATACCCAAAATGGGTAAAAGAAATATAATTCCAGAAATAAATGGTTTTAATGATTTATTGAAAAAGTTTGAATATGATTTAAATAGGTATAAAAAGAATAACCATTCGTACGAATTAATGGATTGTATCATGACTTTAAATTCGTTACCTGATTGGATTAGAAAAAGTTCAAATGCTTCTGAAAATCTAAGAATATTGGCTAATGAAAAAATAATTATTATGAAAGGTCATGGTGGATTTAAATTTGATAAAAATCAAATTGAAGAAAAACTCCAAAAAATAAAAGAACAGGAGCTAATGAATGTTAGGTCTTTAATCCATAAATCTCAACTATGGAAAAAAGCCGATGATTTACGTAATTATATAAAAGAGGTTGAGGTGAAAGCTCTCAAAAACAATAACCTTTCTGAAGAGTTGAAAAACTGGTTCAAATGGGCAAATCAAAAAGCTGATTGGTATGATCCTTTGATTGAAAAAGAAGATAATCTTTTATTTAATGTTGATAAAGAAAAAGTTAGTATTTAAGGAGAGTAGATGGCGATGAATTTAGAGTGAAATATTTTTCAGTTTTATTCATTGAAATGAAAAACAAAAGTATATACTTACACCTTGAAAAATCAGAATACGTTTTTTGCAAAATATGATAATAATTGTTCATTTATTATCTAGAATGAAAATAAATTAAAATTACGGTACTACTACGAATTTAATGGGGAATAAAAAAAAACAGGTTTAAACATTTTTATCATAAATAGAAATAATATTTTAAACTTAGACCATTATCGTGATGTTGTTGGATGCAGTGATAGGACAAAGTGTTAAAAAATTATCCTGTGGATAATTTTAGCGAATGTGCCAGTCAGCGCAAGGGCAAATGCCGGAATTGCGTTTGCCGTAGAGTAACGGAGGGAAAAAGAGCATAGGGCGAAGCGTTAAGAAAACAGCTAGTAGCTGTTTTTAGTGAACGAGCCAGGTGGCGCGTTGGGCTTTTGGGAATGAATGGTGCGAAGCAATCACCTCATCCAGTAGAGATTTTTTTGTTTCTTTTTTTATCCAACTGCGAAGCACATCATGAATTCCAAATCCAATAAAAAATGGATGAATAAAAAAAGAATAAGAAGTTAAATTTGGTGATGACCCATTAAAATAACAGTAGAACCAAATTAATTACTACAATTGCCATCTAAAATATCTTGTCTTGAGGGGTTATATAAATTATTTTCTATACTAAATATTAAGTTAGCGTCTGTTTTTAGCGCATTTTGTAGCGCACACCAATTTTTTAAAGCATCATTTCTAATAATGCTAATTTTGTTTCCAACTGTTATATTTTCTAAACCCTCAAGTGTAGATAACTTGTTATTATCATCTACATGTAAAATATCATTCACTCTAATAAAATCACTCAAGCCTTTAAATGACAAAAGCCCCTCGTTGTGCTGTAAGATTAGTTTACCAACTTCTTGTAAATGATCTAAGCCTGTAAAATCATTTAAAATTCGAGTCTCAGCAAATGCCAATGTACCTTTAACAGATTTCAAATTGTTTAATCCATTCAAGGAAGATATTTTCTTTGATCCTGACACATAAATACCATCAACATTTGTTAAACCATCCAATCCCTGAAATGATTCCAGTGAATTACAATTTTTAATTCGTATTTCTTTGCCTAAATCTGTGAGGTTTTCCAATCCGAAAAACGAAACAAAACTATTATTAGCCGTAATTTCAAAGCTTTTCCCAATTGTCATCAGGTTATTTAAGCCCTGGCAATTTTTCAATATATTATTCTCTGATATAGCAAATATTTTCCCAATAGAAATTAAATTATCTAGCCCTTTAAAAGAAGTCAATAACTCATTGGATGCAAACCTTAGATTATCTTCGATTATTTCCAGTCCATTTAAACCTTCCAATGATATTAACGAGCTGTTTTCTATGTATATACTGCCAATTTTCTTTAAATGGTCTAACCCTATGAGTGATTTTAATGATACGTTATTACCTATGTACAAAAAATTTAGCAATTTTAAATTTTTCAATGGAGATAGACTCGTTAATGATTGATTATCATTTATTTGAAGACTTTGTCTTGCTTCTTCAAAATTATCCAGCCCTTTTAATGATATCAGCTTTCCGTTGTTCCCAATGAGGAAATTCTTATCTACAATTTTAAGGTTGTCTAATCCATCTAAAGAAGATAATAAACTATTATTGAAAATTGAAAATGAACCTGTTATATGAACCAGATTATTTAATCCTGTTAATGATGTTAGCGATGCATTACCTTCAATTACCATTTTATTTGATAATTTTAAGGCATCCAATCCCGAAAGATTTGTCAATGATTGATTTATAGAAATTTCAAGTTTGCCACTTACTTCTTCAATATTTTCCAATCCATTCAATGAACTTAAAGAAGTATTTTCGACAATCTGTAATAGAGAGACTAATTTAAATTGTTTTAAAGACTGAAGGGATGTTAAAGCATTATTATTATATATTATGATAGAAGCCTCGGTTTTACCGATGCCCTCTAAACCATCCAATGATAACAATAAATTATTTGATGAAATTATTAATTCTCCTCCGAAGTCTGATAACCCTTGGATTCCATTAAGTGATTCTAATTTATCATTATTTTCTAATCTTAGGCCTTCATTGATAGACAAGAGATTTTCTAAGCCGACCAGTGATGATAATTGATCATTATCATAAATGTTAAAATATCCTCCAATGCTTTTTAATATATCAAGCCCATTCATAGTTTTTAAACCAACTTTGATAATTTCAATATTTTTCAAAACAGACTCTAATTTATTAAGACCTTCTAAACT
Source organism: Flavobacteriaceae bacterium (assembly GCA_016744615.1). Lineage (GTDB taxonomy): Bacteria > Bacteroidota > Bacteroidia > Flavobacteriales > Flavobacteriaceae > Lutimonas. The sequence continues at coordinate 4,995 of JADGEA010000176.1, read as the reverse complement.
TTCTAGCAAAGGAAGGTTCTCTAAAATTAAATTTTCTTCAACATAAGTTATTTTTTTTAATGCTGCAATTGAGTTTAATTTTGGACAGATCCTAATCGTTAAGGCTTTTACATTTTCTAAATTGCTTAAAGCTGCAATTGAATTAAGAATTGAATTGCCATTTAAAACCAAACTTCCTTGAATTGTCTTGAGATTTTCAAATCCCTGTAAAGATTCTAATTTATCTGCTGAAATATTCAAATCACCACTAATACTTGTAATTGTTTTTAATGGATTTAAATCGGATATATTTTGTCCGTTAATAACAATATTTCCATCAACACCAGTATAACACTTTGTACCAAAATCATTGATTTCTTGTTGGGAAGAGAAACTTACATTTCCTGAATAGATACCCCCAATACATTCAGTTTTGAATGTAGTAACCCCAGAAAATTTACTTTCACCAAATTTGCAAGTGGTCTTTATATAAACATCATATACTTTATAAGCTTCTAAATTTGATAATACAAAAGGATTAGTTGAAGTAACTTTAATGGTTCCTGAACCAGGAATAAAACCAGACTCACCATACTCCAAAATAATACCAATTTCATTTTTACTTTTTTGCCAAGTTATGCTGGCTGATTTATTTGTAATATTGGTGATTGATATATTAGAAGGAACATCGCATATTTGGATTTCAGGTGTGTCTTCATCATCAGATGAACATGAAAAGATAATAAATAGTACGATGAAAGAAAGTAAATATTTAAATGTATTCATAGTAATAATAGTTATTTATTTAGCGACAATATTATTTGATTAAGATGGGAAGTTTGCGATTAGTATAAAGTAATTATTTTTTATTTTTATAAATTGAAGACTCTCTCTTTTTTTGTATAGTACCGTTTGTTTTATTCAAAATCCAGCAAAATAGAATCTCCATATCTACCATTGAAATAAGTATTCACTCTAGTAGGTCTTGGTGACGGTTGCCCATGCCAGGAAGGAAACATTGATCGGTTCACATCCAATTCCATAACAATCTCCGTTTGCTCTTCATTTACAATTACATATCGTTTGTCGTAGATATAATAATTGCCATTTGCGGGAATGAGTAAACCAGCTACCAAATTTTCTCCGTAAAGAATTAACGTATCTGTATAGTGATAAGATATTTGACTAGCAGAAATAATATTAGATGCATTTTCTGCCAATACATCAATAACATAAGGTGTTTCGGCTTTAACCTTTCCATTAAGCTTAAATTTTAGCTTATAATCACTTGCTGTTAAAATATTTTCATTGAACGTAAAATAAAAATTAGTTGTAGTTTTTCCTTGATTTTCCCAAGTTTCAAGATCAAAATAATTCAATTTATAGCTATTCACTTCATTTTCGAGAAATAACTCAAAATCTCCACCTGAAACATCTAAAAAAGTAATTCGTGCAAAGGATGTTGCTCTAATGTAACAACTTTTAACCGTTGAATTTATCTCTTGCTTATTAACAACAACTGTATAAATTTTTGTTGAACCATCTTCAGCTGTGATGGTGTATTCCACCGGATTACTAAAATCAAGTTTTTCTGTTGGTAACGGTGAAATTGTAGCATAATCAGATACTTCTATTTCTGGTGATAAACTTGTGACGTCCTTATATATAGTTACCTCAATTTGTTTTAAATCTTGATCAATTTTCCCTAGAAAAATTTCGCCATCTACATTAAAACTAAAGCTTAAAATATCTTTTTCAACAGAGTATGGTTTATTAATGATATTGATTGAATATATAGTATTTTCCCCGTTTTCTGCGGTAATTACATATTCAACAGACTCGTTAAAGTTTTGTGCAATGTTAGGATTTGGAAAAATAGTTGCCATATCAGAAATTTCAATTTCCGGAACGATAGAATTATTTTGTTCTAATCCAACAGTTTCCAACGCAATGACTTTTGATGTATGGTTTATTTTACCAGAATAACTGAGGTCATTATTCTTTATTATAAAAGATGTTATTTTGTTATTTGAGCTTAATGAAGGCTCATCATCACTGGAGCAATTTGTAAAAAGAAAAATTCCAAATAGGAATATAAAAATATTTAGTTTCATAGTAAATGTAATTTATTAGACTAAACCATTCTATTTTTAGTTCAATCTATTATCATTAATTCAAATAATTCATAACCAGCAGACTGCTTATTCGCAATTACTGATGAATAAGCATCAAATAGCTTCAATAAATTAGGGGAGATTCAAACAATTAATTAACGATAAATGTATATGAAAATTATAATACTTCTTAACTTTTTTTTGATTATAAATAATATTAGAATAATTGTTCATTTATTATCTAGAATGAAAATAAATTAAAATTACTTTCATAAGTAGTAAATAAGTATAGATTTATACTATCACAATAGTTTTGCTAATAATTTAGATATGCTGTAATTACTTGTAACATATGAGGTAGGTAGATCTAACTTCTGTTACCTCGACAAAAGACTTCTTAAAAAATTTTAAAACAAAAAACCCTTGCGGTGCAAGGGTTTTTTGTTTGTGTACAATCCTAAATCATCTTAGTATTGCTCTAATTAGCGTCACAAAAGTGCGTCATTTTTGATGTTTGTTTCAAATTAATATGAATTAATTGAGGTTTTGAATTATATTTACAATTCATAGGAATATTTTTTTACTTTAGTATTTAAGGATTAATGCTAAGCTTGCAATTATTATTCAAGTTAAAATTCAATTTAAATGCACTTACCACTACTTCAGGATATTATAATTTTATTTGGCTTTTCAGTAGTAGTTGTATTTATATTGCATCGTTTTAAAATTCCATCTATTTTAGGATTTTTGATCACAGGTGTGCTTATAGGACCTTTTGGATTTGGTTTGATAGGTGCCATTGATGAGATTGAAACTATATCAGAAATCGGTGTAATTCTTTTACTTTTTGTTATTGGTATGGAGCTCTCTTTGAAACAGTTAATTACGATGAGGAAGACTGTGCTTATTGGTGGTTTTATTCAGGTGGGTGTTTCTGTTTTGTTAGCCTCTATTATTTATCATTATTTGAATTTTTCATGGGCCGAATCCGTATTTGTAGGATTTCTTTTTTCTCTTTCCAGTACAGCAATCGTTTTAAAAATATTGCAAGATAGAAATGAAATATCCGAGCCACATGGTAGAAATGCACTAGGTATTTTAATATTTCAGGATATTATTGTTGTTCCAATGATGCTTGTTACACCTATAATGGCAGGGCATGACAGTGATATTGGTGGTGAAATTCTAACCCTGTTGGTTAAATCGGTTTTGGTGCTTGTTTTTACTTATGTGAGTGCACGATACATAGTTCCTCGCCTTTTACTACTGGTAGTTAGAACTAAGAATAAGGAATTGTTTTTATTGACGACAATTAGTTTATGTTTTACGGTGACTTTTATTACTGCTGAGGCAGGCCTATCTCTGGCTCTAGGTGCCTTTTTAGCAGGTTTAATTATTTCAGAATCAGAATATAGTCATCAGGCAACAGGAACTATAATTCCTTTTAAAGTTCTGTTTACCAGTATCTTTTTTATATCTATTGGTATGATGCTTGATCTGGGCTTCTTCTGGAACCATGCAGTAATTATCTTATCGTTGGTTTTGTTCGTTTTTATTACAAAAGCACTTATTGCATCAATAGCAGTTGCTGTATTAAAATATCCACCCCGAACAGTAATTCTCACAGGTTTGGCATTATTTCAAATAGGTGAATTCTCCTTTATTCTGTCAAAAGTTGGTGTCAAAAATGGTTTGTTATCCTTTGAAACCAATCAATATTTTCTTTCAGTCTCCATATTTACCATGTTTTTAACTCCGTTTGTAATACAATATGCCGATAAAATAGCTTCTCTATTGCTTCATTCTTTTGGAAATAAAAAGAGAGAGAATGCATTAGCTGAAGTTAATACAGGCACAAAAGATATGCATGAATTAAATAACCATTTGGTTATAATTGGCTACGGTGTTAATGGTGTAAATTTAGCTAAAGTTGCAGGTCATGCGGATATACCTTATATTATTATCGATTGTAATATTGATATTGTAAGGCGGGAAAAACAGAAAGGAAAGCCCATTATTTTTGGAGATGCAACAGAAGAACATATTTTAAATTTAGCTTTTTTGGAAAAAGCGAGAATTGTTGTCATAGCGATATCAGATTCAAAAGCTACAAAACACATCATCTCAAGTATCAGAACTATTTCACATTCAGTTCATTTAATTATCAGAACACAAAATATAGATCAAATAGATGCGTATATGGAGCTTGGAGCAGATGAAGTGATATCAGAAAAATTTGAGACTTCCATCGAAATATTTTCACGTGTTTTACATAATTATTTAATTCCGGTTCATAGATTAGATAGCCTTATAAATACGATTAGAGCTGATAATTATAAATCTATGCAATCAGAAAAGAATCTTCCAGTGCAGATGGGTAGATATCAATTGCCTGATTTTAATATTGTTAGTGTTCGTATATTAGCAGATAGCGGTAGTGTTGCTGGCAAAAGTATTATTGGAGCAGATGTTAGAAATAAATTTGGTGTAAGTATTTTGGCTATATTGAGAAATGAACAAATGATTAATACCATAAGTCCGGATGAAAAACTGATACAAAATGATATTGTTTTTATTAGTGGAGATCAGAAGCATATTGAGCACTTTTATAATGCAGTAACTTAGTAAATATCTTTACATAAAATCTGCTTCTAAAAATGATCATATCATTGTCTGAATAGCCATATATGGGTACTGGTATCTAATTCCTTTTATTAATTCTGTTGTTATATTCCGATAACTTACAATTACCCTGTTTATGATAATTAAATTAAAATTCTACATTAAAGTTAAGTTTCTATAGACTTAAGGCAACCTCTTGAATTAACAAGGTGAATATCAGATTATTAGTTGTATATTGTCATAAGAATTGACACTATGAGTAAGTATAAATCATCAGGCA
>JADGEA010000409.1 GCA_016744615.1 Flavobacteriaceae bacterium | reverse complement strand
AATTTCAACCACTGTTAAGCAAACCCCGTTATGAGCTAGGCTTTGATCTATTTTTAATTCTTTAGTAATTGGACATTTTACTTCAATATGAACATTACTTCCTTCGTTTGTTAGAGAAATTATTTCTCCCATTGATTCAATTATTCCCGTAAACATAATTACATTTAGTTACATTTGTAATACAAAAGTAATGATAAAATAAGGTATCTAACCCAATGGATAAGCAAAATAAAATAGTCGTAGGAATTTCAATAGGAGACTTAAATGGAATCGGAAGTGAAGTGGTTTTAAAAACATTTCAAGACCCTAGAATACTGGATTTTTTCACTCCAGTTATTTTCGCTTCGTTTAAAATAATGACTTATTTTAAAAAAACATATGCTATTGATTGTAATCTTCATGGGATAGATAAATTAGAAGCTATAGATCATAAAAAAATTAATGTTTTCAATGTTTGGAAAGAACCTGTAAATATTAATTTTGGGAAAGAAGACCCGGTAATTGGAGCCTATGCTATTAAATCTTTAAAATCTGCAGTTACAGCATTAAAACAAAACAAAATTGATGTTTTAGTAACGGCTCCTATAAATAAATCTAGTATTCAATCTGAAGACTTTAACTATCCTGGTCATACCGATTTTTTAAATAAAGAATTAGACGGGAATAGTTTAATGTTGATGATTAGAGATTCTTTAAGAGTAGGATTATTAACAGATCATGTGGCTGTAAAAGATGTTGCTAATACAATTACTAAAGAATTAATTGAGAGTAAAATCAAAACCATTAATGATACTTTAATACAAGATTTTGGGATCCGAAAACCAAAAATTGCAGTTTTGGGTATTAATCCTCATAATGGAGATAATGGAGTAATAGGGAATGAAGATGATAATATTTTAAGACCAACCCTAGAAGAAATATATAAAAAAGGAACTTTAGTTTATGGACCTTATGCTGCAGATAGCTTTTTTGGTTCTGGAAATTATGAAAAATTCGATGCAATAGTAGCCTCTTATCACGATCAAGGTTTAGTTCCTTTTAAGACTTTATCTTTTGGAAAAGGGGTTAATTATACCGCGGGCTTAAATAAAATACGAACTTCACCAGACCACGGTACCGCTTTTGACGTTGCTGGAAAAAACATAGCAACAAATGAGTCATTTAAAGAAGCGGTTTTTAATGCTATAGAGATTTTTAAAAAGAGAGAAGAATATAAGTTGCTTTCTAAAAACCCATTAGAAGTAACTGTTCAAAAAAGAGAGTTTCATAATAAAAGGTAATAATTTATCGAGACACTACTTTTAAATAATACGTCTTTTACATTTCCATTGCTTGCAGGAATTCTGGCATCGATACTTCATGTGATTTCAGGACCAGATCATTTAGCTGCTGTTACCCCTTTAGTTATTGAATCTAAAAAACGAGCATGGAAAATTGGATTGTCCTGGGGATTGGGCCATATAGTTGGAATGCTTTTAATTGGAGTTTTATTTTTATTATTTAAAGATTATTTTCCTTTAGAAAAAGTGTCTCAATATAGTGAGCAATTGGTGGGCATTGTTTTGATTGGTGTTGGTATTTGGTCTTTCTACGGAATTTTTAAAGAAAAAAGAAATCATAAACATCCACATATTCATTCTGAAGAAAAACCATACATTCATGTGCACCAACATGAGCATAATCATAGTAATGAAACACACCAACATACCCATAAATCTAAAATAAGTCAGAATGTTTATTCCTCTTTCGGAATTGGTTTTTTACACGGTCTAGCAGGAATTGCTCATTTTATATTATTGTTACCTGTAATGGGATTTGAAACAAAAGTTGAAGGCACACAATATGTTATAGGTTTTGGAATTGGGACTATTTTAGCAATGGTTGCATATACCTTAATACTTAGTAAAATAGCAAGCTATACCAAGCAACATAACGATGTGTTTTTTAAAGGAGTACGGTTAGCTGGGGGACTATTTGCAATTATTATTGGGATATACTGGTTGCTTGCTTCCCCTTAACAAAAT
>JADGEA010000175.1 GCA_016744615.1 Flavobacteriaceae bacterium | reverse complement strand
TTTAATTAATCGTTTCTGTGGCTCCGTTATTTCATATCGGATCAACGATGTTGATGACCTTACAGATACTTATTAAGTACTGAACCACAAATTATCAAGTATTTTGGAGTTCAAAGCGAAGCTTTGCTTTGAACCCCCACCCAAAAAGGATTAAAACTTATGCTGAGATACTTAATAGTAAATGAAATTTAAAGACAACGAACTATTACTTGTGCGTATCTACTTTCTAACGCGCTTCTATAACCCTGCGTGGTATAGATAAAATTAGAAACATTATTTTGCATTATTAAATTTTGTCTAATCTTATAGAGTATATAATATTTTCAAGCTCTTCAATTAAAGATGAAACTTGCTGAATTTTTTCATTATTTTGGTTTTCTAACCATTCATAACATGTCGTTATTGCTGTACGCATTGATGTGTTAAAATGTTTATTGTTATTTAATATATCTTGAAGTACTTGTAGTGGAAGAAGTCCTTTGACCAATTCAGTTACTCTGGATGCTGTTGGTCTGCTAGTACTTTTATCAATAAATATTAACCAGCTAATCGGAACGACTCCACCATGTCTTATTGCACCAGAAAAATAGGAATCTGGATTCTCAAGATAACTTCTGAATTCACTTATCATCATAAAATGTTGTGTAGAGGTGTTCAAATCTACATCATTAATTACATCATTATTTTTTTCTTTAAAATTATTGTTCATCAATTCCAATGCCGATGCAGTCTTTTGATACACCTTATCACACTTTTGTGAGAATTGTTCTATAATGTTTTGAGTTTCACTGACAATCCAATTATGTGCCTCTTCTGCGGAATCTCCTTCCCATGTCCAACGATCAATTTCTCTATATTCGACAACATAATCATTTACAAAAATACCTGCAATTGTTCTGGTATATGGTTCATAGTCTGTCCATGTTGTAGCGTCAGACTGAATTTTCGTAATCAGTCTATCTTGTACTTGATGGAAACTACGAGCAGCGTTCTGAGATGCTTTGTTGGTTTTTTCTAATAATGAATCAGTTATTTCAGAAGCGTTATCTTTTAGGGATTCAATATTTTTACTTAATTCATTAAGTTTATCTATGCCATCATTGAACTCATTAACAGTATTTTTCAGTAAGTTTCTGCTATCTAGTAAAATTGTTTGGGCAACAATTTCACGACTTCTAGGTACAATATCTTGCCAAAATGCAGTATAAAAGGGTTCAATTTTATCTTCTTCACCTTCAATGGCTTCCAATGCGGAAATGGCTACAATGTTGGAAAAATAATCAGATAAAGTATTATTGGCATGTTTTAGTAATAGAGGAACTTCTCTATTAGGATTATTTAAGTCATCAATTTGGGAAATAACACAGAGTGATTTACCTTTATAACGATCTCCAAAAAGTTCTAAAGTTTCTATTTCAGTTGCAGCAAGCACTTTTCTCGCTGATGTCAGCCAAATAATTGCATCTGATTGACCAAGCAATTCTTCTGTAATTTCACGATCAGCTTCGTTGGGTGCGTTTAACCCCGGAGTATCGACAAAAACAATTTCTTCCAATATTTTAGACTCTTTAAATACCTCTATATATTTTAATTGTTGTAATTGGTAAGCAGATTCTGAATTCTCATGATCATGAGTAGATATTCGCTGTAAATCTACAGCATCAAGTGCTTCGCTACTACCGTTTTTATAATGAACAATAATAGAAAATTTCCCGTAGCGGATATAATTAACACATCCAGTTGTGGGTAAATTGCCTGTGGGCAATACACTGTCTTCAAGTATGGCATTCAAAAAAGTTGATTTGCCTGCATTATATTCACCAACAACTGCCACTTGTAGCGGTCTATATACTTGATTCTTAAATGTTTCTAAATTTTCTTGTAAATTTGGAAAATTAGTTAATCCATCAATTGCTTGTGACAAGATTGAAGCTGTGTGTTCAAGCTGTTTATATTCTTGGTTTGCAGCACTTTTATCTTGAGAATCAGTACGCCATAACGTGTGTAACTTATTAAATAAGCCCATTGTTTGCGTCCCTTTATATCAATGAATTGATACGTTGTTTGATTGATTCAAACTCAGATTGTTCCTGATTTAAATCCTGACGTTTTTGCTCAATATCAAATTCCTTTGATTCTCTTTCTTTTAGCAATTGATCGAGATTATTTTGGCGTGCATTTAATTCTTCTTCAATTTGTTTGGCAGGTGCAGTAACAACCTTATTTAATTCTTTTATTAACTTTGAACGTTGGTTGATAAAGTCTTGCTCTGCTTTTTTAGCAACTTTATCAAGTGACTTAGATAATTCAGCAGGCAATTTGTTTTTGAGTTCAAGACGAATTTTGTCTTTTGCTCTTGTTGCACCCATCCACATTCCAACTAATGCAACGGGAGCGATAATTAACGCAAGTGGTCCTGTATATAAAGAGCCTAAAATAATAGTGCTACCGTGAGCTGTTAGCATACCAAGTCCTAGTGTTAAAGCTGCACCAGTACCCAATCCAAGAGCTGTATGTCCTAAAATAGACGCATAACCATTGGATGTATTGATATTTGGAAGGGATAAATCAACTTCATTAAGTGCCATTTTATATATCCCTGTGGATTGTTCAAGAAAATCTTCAATAAGCTGTTCAATTCTCTTTTGCGTATCTTGAACAATATCTTCCGTTTTTGTCTTCACTTTTTCTTGGATAAAAGGTTGCAATTCTTTTTGAACCCATTTTTCCCCATCTTTCATCACAGAGAGTACATTTTTACCTAGAAATATTTCAATTTTTTTATCCACTTCTGAAATAACATCACGTTCTATAGCTTTTATAGAACTCGCCATCACAGTAATTTGACTGGTATAGTTATCTTTAAAGTGACGTAATTCTTTGTCAATATCATATTCTATGCCCTTCAACCTAGTTTGAACAATCACATGTTCTTGTTGCGCATCCTTAATTGATTCCTTAAATTTATCAAGAGGTTTATCAATATGTTTAAGCTGTGCCTCAATTTGACCGATCTGTGTAACAACAATAGCAGTCAAACGTTGCTGAATAGCTTTCTGTATTGTAACAGCACGTTCCCCTTCAAATAAAAATTGACGCAAACGATTCTCAAATGCAGGTACACCACTTTCTTCATCAGACATACGAATATCTTCCTTTTGTCCTATTCGGTTTAATAGTGCTTCTTCAGCAGACAATGGAAAAATTTCAATATTTTCTGAGATTGCTTGTGCTGAATTACTGTCTTCAGCATTTTCTTCATAAACTTCCTCTATTTGATCACGTACCCAATTCGTAACTTTTTCAACATCAGATTTGTTACGTAGTGTATCAATTTGATTGATGATAACAAATAACTTATGCAATTGATTACGCTTTAGCTGGTCTTCCAAAAAATTCTTATCATAGTCAGTAAACGCCATTTTGGCAGGTAATAACCACAATAGTAAATCACAACGTGGTAAAAATTTATCTAAGGTAATGTGTTCACGTAATTTAACAGGGTCATTAAGTCCCGGGGTATCAACAATTTGGATATTATCTTTTAGAAAATTCATATTGATACCTATTTCTATTTCACGGATTAAAGGCGCATAACCTTTATCTGAATTAGCAGAGGTATATTCTTTTAGTTCATTGAAAGAAATTTCTTCTACTAATCCTTCATCTGTAATCAACTCGGTCACTTTAGAATCTAATTTTTTTTTGGTTTTATTGACCATTTCGGTGATTGTTGACTGTTTTCTATCATCATCAAAAATAGCACCTTTTCTTTCAATTGCCTCCCACTCATTTTTAGTCCAATAATGAACAGTTGCATTACCTGTATCACTGTAATGAAGACTGGTAATTGCAGCTGTTTCTGGAATTATATCAGTACTTAAAAGTTCTTTTTTTAACAAAGCATTAAGCAACATGGATTTTCCAGTATTAAATACACCTACTACTCCAACAGTAAAATGTTCTGTATTAATTTGTTCTTCCACAGCTGAAATATCAGGTTGATATTTGCTATCTGCTTGGTTCAATGTATTTCTTGTAGAATTATTGCCAATTTCACGTAAGTCGGTAATGATAGACAATGCTTTTTGTTTTGTTTCAGTAAAATTCATAATATGTTTTTCCTTATTTTCTATGTGTGAACTTATTTTATTACCCAGTCTTGGTTCGGGAGCTGGAAGTCTATTGATCTTTTTGTAAATAGCATCAAGGTCATCTGCTTTTTTTATAGCCTGATAAGTAGCTACAAAATTTAATAAAAACTCTTTATCATTAGAATCACAATATGTTATTAACTGAGTAATGTCTTTTTGTGGATAGTTATTTTCTACAAAATTATTTTTTTGATGACATAAACTGGTCATGCTATAAAATAGTTGTTGTTCTGCTTCTTTTAAAAGACCGCATTCATTGAGTAACTGGGCATTATCAAGTCGATAAACATGCTCATTCATGGGGTCTTGATAGCAAACCAAATCGTAATAAAAACTAAATTGAGCCGCTAATAATTTTAGCTTTTCTGTGTCGTCTTCTACATAACGTCGTAAATCAGGACGTTTGCCTGTTAATAACAGTTGGTGAGCATCGCTTAAAATCCCTACAATAGTGGAAAGATATTGAGCAACATAGTCCTGAAATTCTAAACTGCCTGTTTGTTTTGGTTTGACATCAAAAGACTCTAACTCAAGCTGAAAACTATTATTAGCTTGATTGGGTAAAATATTCCAAACTGTGATCGCAGGGTGTACTCGTTGTCCAGCTTGCACCATACCGTGTATTAAGATAACAGGTATATCTGCTAATTCGGCGGTAATAACCGCGATGTCTCTATCTGTATAACGTAAAGGGCGTTTGATATAGCCATCACATTTAATGACACCATCAAACCATTTGGCTTGCTGCCATGCTGCGTTAATCGCTACTCTGAAATCAGGAAAACCACCTTGATCATTTGTGCCATGAGTTCGAGTATCATCCCAAAAGGGGGCAATTAGCACTAATGGTTTCTGATTGTTATTATAGGTTTCTTTTAGTATTTGAATATTTTGTTCAAGTGGCTCTAAAAAAGGACTATTTTCTCCCCATTTAATTGAACTGCGATTAATGGCTGCTGTTTGAATACTGTATTGACTGCGAATTTGTTCTAATTCTAAGGTATTTTCTTGTGTAATTTGACGCAAGTATAAATCACGATGTAATTGCAACTCAGCAGACCATTCAATTTCATTCAAACGATTAAGATGTGCAGTTTGTTGTGTTTGTGCTTCCAAATGTTTGGTCAATGCAATTTCACGACAACGCAACCAACTGGCTTGTAGTTGCTCATCTGAACGGTATTGATGCCCTCGTTCTTGTTGTTGCTCAAACTCTTTTAATCTGTTTTGATGGTTCAAATTAGCTAAATCAGTTTGTTTTTGCTGATTTATTTTGGAATCATTTTGTTTCAAACTATGACTTAAAAAACTATTTGCTATTAAATAAGCTCCAATATTCAACATTTTAGATTACCTAAATTAGTTTAGTGGCTATCACTACCATCAGTTGATGAAGATGATTCTGAAGCATTTTCCTCTGGATTATTTTCATCTGGTGTTTCTTGTTGTTGATCAGTGTCAGCTGCTTGATATGAGTTACATGAATAACTATCTGTTGCTTGATAATCTTCTATATGAGAACAACCATCTGTTTGATAAGATGAAATATCATTGTCGTTTGTATTGTCTTCGCAATAATTATTCTGGTTATCTTCTGGTTGACAGAATTCATTTGAATAATCTTCTGTTTGGTATGATGTTGTGTTTGAGTAACATTCTTGTGTTGAAGAATCATCTACTTCATGAGTAATGGAATTATCAACATCCCCGTCGTCAAAGGTATTTCCATTAGATTGATCCCAACAATCATGACAACAAGCATCATCTACAGGTACACCCTGATATTGAGAATAACTTCCTGTACAACAGCTATCCTGTTCGGTAGAAGTATCACTGTTTACATCATCTACATTATAATCAAGAGGTAAATCGTGCATAAAATAACCTATTTCTATTTATTGCTACGCGCTATGTTCACTAAAGTTGATTTTTGATTCTATTGAATGTTCTTTTTATTTGTCGTGCAGTATCATCATCTACACAATCACTTATAAAATCAATAGCTACACCAATTGAAACACCATGATGAAGCAGCCATAGCTTAATAGCTAAAGCCAATCCTCCTGCTGAAGCTGTAAATGGATCTATCATGAAAAAATATCCATTTTATTCCCATTGGAAGTAGCTTTTCGCTCAGCCGCTAAGATAATATTTTGTTGATTGACATTTCTAGTTGGTATCCTTTGGGATTGATTAGGATTTGGTCGCATAACATCATTTATACCACCTAACAATCCGCCAATAGCCGCACCTTTTGCAGCAGTTTTATAGTCGCCTTTAGCGACTCCATAAATTGCGCCTACTAAGGCTCCTTTAGTTGCTGAGTTAGAAACACAGCCGCTAATTAGTAACAATAAAATTAAGCTTATTATTGGTTTATATAATTTCATAATGTTTCCATTTAATTGATTTAATTTGCTAGCGTGTAAATATTATATTATCTATTCAATTTATTTAATAGGCATTTACATGACTATTTTTTCATGACAGTTCCTATTTTTATATATTTATTTATACTAAACTAAAGCAACTATTAAATATAATTAGTATAATATTTAATTAATAAGATATAATTGCTTATATTTAGTTATAGACTATAAGTATATTTTATGAAAAATCTTAATAATACTAAGAAACATCTGATAAAAATTGGAAATACTGAAGCTGAAAATATAAGAAAAAGAATGAAGGAACTGGGAATAAATAACAAAACATTATGGGAGAACACAAAGATAAAAGAGAGACATTTTACCAATATAATATCTATAAATAAAAAGAAGAATATTGACGTAAATAAAAAATTTATTGACGACATATTATCAACTTTAGGGGTTAGCCCTTCTTATATTTTTGGTAAAAATATTCCAAAACATTACAAAGAAGGTAACTATCTTCTTAATCAAATTAATGAATGGACTAAGGCATTATTTAATCTGATTAAAGATGATAAAAAAGATCAAAATAATCAAACAGCTTATTACGATAATGTAATACATGATAAAATTTTCAATAAAATTTTGGTGTTTGGTAAAACTCCTATTATGAAATCTATTTCAAATAGTTATTCATCTGTTAAACAGTTCTTAGAAGAAAATGCCAGTTTTTCTATTATTCCAATACATGGTTATTGGAGGAGATTTACAACATCACCTGAAGAAATAAAAAATTGTTACCTTGTTTTTGTTCTCAAACCCAAAAAAGAATTTTCTTCTTTTAAAATTGCATATACATTAAAAAGTAAAATTAATTTCGGTGTTGCTATACCTAATGAGATTAGAATAATTTACGGAAAAATTGAATGCAAACATGATCATATTGCTGTGACTCAACATTATAATAGTCCTTCTTACTATAAAGTCAAAAACACTGATGAGATAACTGTTATTACTTGGATTGATAAAGCAGAACATGATTTTATTATCATGTCTGATGACGATTTTGAGTTAGTTATAAATAAAAAAAATATAAAAACCAAATCAGAGGTTAAAGCTATATTTTCTAACTTAGATGCTGTGGTATTTCAAAAACATTCTTATTTTCATAGAGAAAAAATAGGTGATATTGGTGATGACGTTTCTTTTTTTTGGAGAAATGAGAATTTTTTAGATTTTAATCCTGAGATAAAAAGTAAATTATAATGATGAAATCACAAAGCGGCGGATATGCTTTTAGACACGATTTGTTTCAAGAAAATTTCCAAGATACAATATGCTAACATTTGTACCTTTACAAAAATACCAATTAAGTATATATTAAGGGGTAGTTTTAAATATTTAGGAGTAGCATGAAAAGATCCGAGCTGAGTTATCTGGGAAAGTGGAAGGATAAGAAGACACGAAAGCCGCTAGTCATTAGGGGAGCAAGGCAAGTTGGTAAATCATATCTGGTTCGCCAGTTTGCCCAAATCTATGCCTTAGATATTTTAGAAATTAACTTTGAATTGAATGATGACTACATTGCCTGTTTTCAGTCAAAAGATCCAAAGCAGATTATTACCTTATTGGAACTTAAAGCTTCGCAGAAAGTCAT
>JADGEA010000408.1 GCA_016744615.1 Flavobacteriaceae bacterium | reverse complement strand
AGATACAACCGTGGGTGGATGTAAATGATATATTAATGATGACATTCCTGCAAATCCTGCAGTACCAAAAAGTTCTTCTTGATACAGAGATCCGTCCGACTTTTTAAAAGTAGTATGTCTTTTAGGTGGTATTTTACCGAGTGTATGATAACGTGGCATAATTTTTTATTAAATGATTAAAATAATTAATTGAAAATTATGGGCTACTTACTCTGGGTTTCTTTTATTTAGAAACTTGATATCGAGAAGTGTATATTTCCAACGAAGAGCAGTCATTTTACAAATATCGTAAAAATATATTTGTAAATGTTTAAGGAAATGCTAAAACAAACTTTATGAAATTTTACCCATTAAAAACGATAGCCAACACTAATATACCAAGCACTTTCTTCTCTTTCTGGAGAATACGAATATTTTGCCTCAACAGGACCTAAAAAAGTATCCCATCCAAGTCCTAAGGCATATCCCGTATAATCAACAGCATCGATCCATTGATCGTTATCAAATAAATCGTCGCCAACATTTGCAATATTAGCAGCTGCATTTATGTGAAGTTTTTTATAAACATTGTAATCTACCGTAAGTGTTGCTTTTAAAAAGGTATCTCCTCTTAGACTTAAGTCTTTATAGCCATATAAAGAAACTAAATTACTGGTCTCTTTATATCCATATCCGCCCACAAAAAAGTCAAAAGATTTTGTCTCATCACCACCAATTTTAACCCCACCATCAACTTCAATTAATGCAGTGAATTTCTTTAAAAAAGACTGAGCATAACCCACTTTTGCTTTACCTAATGAAAATTCATTGAAATTCTTATTTGTTCCGGTTGCTAAAAAATAAAAATTAAAATCTCCTCTAAAATAAAACCCCTTAGTAGGGAAAAACTTATTATCAAAGCTATCGTAAATCACATATCCAAAAGCTCCAAAATAATTCGTGTCTTCGAAAACAGTTCTTGGTTTATCATCTTCATCTATACCAATAGTTTTAGAGATGTATTGTTTCCATTTATGTTCTCCACCAATACCTAACAAAAACGTTCTTTTAAAAAATGTTTGCAGATAAATTTGGTTCGTTAATTCACCATATTCAAAATTCAGGCTATTTATTTCACTACCAGCTGAAACTTCTTGAAAAGGAAGAATAAAGTCCATCGATACATTCTCTTTAAAAGCATTGTAATTTGAGTTTAAACCGATACTCCAATAATATCCTTTATCAATAAAATAATCGAAATTATACCTTAAGTTATCTCCAATAATAAAATCGAAAGAGGTAATATCGTTATTAGTAAAAAGTCTTTTATGTGTAAAATTGACTAATACTGCAGTTTTATATAGGTCGTCATAATGTGCCGCTAAACGAAAAGACGACTTGTTTTCGCTTTCAGTTACATCGAACTTTAAAATAAGACCGCCTTCTTCATCTTTAAAAAAACGATAATTAATTTTATCGAAATTTTCTGTTGCCGAAAGATTATTAACCCCTTCACTAAATTCCTTATAAGAAGTTTTTGAAGGAATTTTTATTTTTAATTTTCCTAAAATATACGATCGAGTATATTGTTTATTCCCTTCAATTTCGACGGAATTTATAACTAAAGAATCATTATCAAGGAAAACAACTTCTTTCTTAGGAAGCTTTTTTTGCTTAGAAGCTAAATCCATTAATTGTGTTTTAAACAATAATGCTTCATTAGTTCCAGATTCTATAATTTCATTTCTTTCATCAAAAGAGACTACGGTATATTCACTGATATTTGGATGGATATAAATATCGGTGTTTTCTCGCTTTTTCTTCATTGCCTCAATAGCATTGTAGTTTCCAACTTGCCCAAATATTTCAATAGCAGTTTTTAAACTCTCTCTTGTTTTTAGAGAGTCCTGAACATCGATACCAATAATAATATCTGCTCCCATAGCTCGTACTCTTTCTATAGGATAATTATTGGTAACCCCTCCATCTACATAAATGGAATCTCCGAGTTTAACGGGATTAAACAAGGTTGGCAATGCACTACTTGCAGAT
>JADGEA010000407.1 GCA_016744615.1 Flavobacteriaceae bacterium | reverse complement strand
ACCTTTAATATACTCTACATCTATACTGATTTCTACATCGATATGATATTGTTTAACATCGTAAGTTTCATCAGTTAGTTCTAGTATAGTTGTATTACTTCTACACGACAGATCGTCATGCCATTTCTGATCGACTCTTTGTGCAAAAACAGAAAAGTTGAAAAGAAAAATAAATATTGAAAAGGTAACTATACTAAGCTTGTTTGATCTTGACATAATTTCAAATATTAAATAGCTGCAATCGCTAATGTGAATAATATGTTTATGAGTGAATACTCATTTAACTAATAAAATTAATTTAATTATTTGATCTATGTAATGATATAAATCATAGATTGAATTAATTGATAATAGCCCTAAAAAGGGCTGTATGTTATATCGTATTTACAAGGCGATTCTCTTTCATTATTACCCAAAATATTGGAATTCCCTATCTTTAAGCATCAACAATCAAACATATGGGCCATCTCTGGTCATACTCATTACCAAGTACTTAACATAATTGTTTTTATTAAATTCCATTCTAGTTTTAGCAAAAAGCTTATATTTAAGGATGAAAAAATCAATTTTTAATACAACTCTTACTCTGTTTTTTTGCCTCTCAACTTTGATTGTACACAGTCAAAACCTCTCGCCAAAAGAGGTGAAATCTAAAATAGTAAAATCATGGACTGCGATTGAAGTAGGCAATCCCAATCAAGCAATGCATCCGAAAAATAGCAAGGAGGTCATGGACTTTAATACTGATGGTACTTTACTCATGAAACAAGAATCAAAAATGATGGGTATTATGGAAATGGCAGCTAAATGGCATTTTGATAAGAAAAAACAACGTTTGATTATGACTATTGAGATGGAAGGCAGAAAGGAATCGCAAGAATTAGAAATTAAAGAATTGACTGATACTCGATTGGTATTGATATCACCTAATAAACAAACGGTTTATATGCCTTCAGATCTGGTTGTTGAGCAAGAAGCTACTACAGAGATAGTGACTACTGCAGTTACTACTGGCCAAAAGTCAAGTAGTGGAGAGGCTATGAATCCAGATTCTTGGCAGGGCAGTTTAAATTATACTATTGTAATGGTGGGTGATAATGATTCTAATGTTGAACAAAAAGCTAGTGGAGTTATTAGTCTAAGCATTTTAAATGGAGTCAAAATTATTACGAAATCAGAAAATGATAATACTATTATTTGGACGGTTACTAGTGATATGGAGATAGCTGGATTAATACGTTATTCAGTGGAATGCTCTAATCCTGAATTCTCGGGTGAAATCACTTTCCAAAATGGTAGTTTGCTGCTCGAAATGTATGAACCAAGCTACTCAAGTCTTCATTTTATTAGAAAATAGATTTATTACTTTACGTAAAGTTTAATCGCAGTAAATATTATAAGAATCAACTAAAGACCCCATAGATTTGGAACTAAAGTTTTCAACTTTCAAATTGGGGCAATCTTTAAAATACTCGGTCATTTTTTTATTGAATTTTGCTAGAGAAGTTTTTGAAGATGCACAAAATACTGCAAGAGATTCACCATCTCTTTTTAAAAAATAAAACTTTTCATATCTTGCTTTAGTATTATAAAAACCCCCATTTGGATTAGGTGTTGCTTTTATTTCATTAACTTTTTGGTATAGACTTACTTTACCAACAATAACTTCTTCCATTGCTAATAGTTCTATTTTATTTCTCTTTTTTGTATTGATCAATCGATATGTTTTTATTCCAAACGCATTTTTTAATTCAACTTTTTCTAAATCTTTGAAACTGTATTTTTTGTTCTTTTCACTATCTTCTTCTTTAAAATTAATATCACTAGCTCCTTTTAATACAGCATAGCCAATTTTAATATCTCCATTATTGAAATAGAGCATAGCCTCTCCTTTTTGGCCATAGCTAATAACATTAACAAATAAAAAAAATAAGATAAATGTGTGTTTCATATACAGAAATTACAAACTACAATTACCATCTATAATATCTTGTTGGGATGGGTTATATGCATTTCCTCCAACATTATAATTTCCCTCTAGACCATTATTATTTA
>JADGEA010000406.1 GCA_016744615.1 Flavobacteriaceae bacterium | reverse complement strand
CTATATTAGTGTTTTTTAGTGGATTACTTCTTAAATCTGTTGCTATTCCTGTTACCTTGAATCCCTCAACTACATCAAATTCAATTGGTTCTATAATTTTCAATTTAATATTTTCCCAATTCAATTTCCTCCATCCATGTGTTAACATTATTAAATCTAACTTAGCAATTGTTGAACGTTTTTGATCTTTAAAAAACTCTACCGGGTTTTCGATATGGCCCTTAATATCTGATTGTAGTAGTAATTGAGTAAGAATATTAGCACCAAATTCATTGAGTTTAACCTTATCAGCATCTGTAATTGCTATTGAAAAATCTGTTTCAACAGGCCGTCCAAAAGAATCAGTAACATTAATATTCAATAAAACCTTTTCCTTGGGGCCATACTCCTTTTTATCAAATTTTGTAGTTATTACCAGTTCATTCTTATTATTCACAAAAAGAATACGTTCACATAATGGTTGTAAATTTTTATTGAATAGAGTTAGTGTAAAAACACCACTTGGTAAACGATTTTTTGATGAGGGTACCTATTTTGATATTCATCAATTAGTTGTCCTTCTGTTGTTGTTATCCCTAAAACTCGATAAATAAGATAATGAGAGTTGTCATCTCCTTTCATTTCTTCTTTTCGGTTTTCTATTTTGGAATTAAGATTATTAGCATATTCTTCAGCTAATATTTCCATTTTAGAAGTTAATAATTCAAGACCTGTTCCTTTTTCTATTGCTTGACGAATTTCATTATTCCCATATTCCAAAGCTTCTTCCATTAAAATACTCTTTCCTTTACCTGTCGTTTCCAGTCCAATACTTTTACAGTATTCAACAAGTTCAGCTTTTTTATATCGTTCAATTTTCGCCATTTATTTTTTTGTTTTCAATTTAATGTCTGTGCCTACAAAGGTACAAAATTTAGTTCTTTTTACGGTCGTACTCTTATTGTGCCTAACGAGAGTCCCCGCAGAAACTCGTTTTGATTTCAATTTAGTGATTTATTGAGCTATATCAAGAGTTTTAATCTGATTTGAGAATAGTGAATTTAAAATTAAAGTTATTGGATTCAAAAAATAAGGTTGGGCATAAGGCTTTAAAAAGACCTATATATTCTCTAAAAATAAAGACAAGGTTCATTAACCTCTTCTTTAAGGCATCTAAACCTAAAATCTGTATGCTTCTGAGTAAATTATAAACACTAAAGCATAAGTATACCTCAGAAAGTACATTTTCCTTTCCCTTCATCAACGTGTGAGTAAAACCCCACTGACGTTTCAATGTGCCAAATTGATGTTCTGTGATTTGTTGTCTTCTTCTGTAATAATCAGGGTTTTGGTTTACTCGTTTTTCGTTTTCTTCTAAATCTTCTTGATAAATACTTCTTTCAATGAATCTCCCACTTTTGTTCTTTGTACAGTATTCTCTGACCTCACATCCTTTACATTTTTTTGTCCTGTAATGCTTTACTCTGTGATTAACTTTCTTATAAATTGAACCATTGGTGTGCAATATTTCTCCAGCAGGACAGGTATAAGTATTCTCTTCTTTGTCGTACTCAAAACTGTTCATGGAATAAAGTCCATTGTTGTTAGAAGAGTGATTTTTGGGAGAACAATAAGTTGTTATATTATTCTTTGTACAAGTATTAATTTCCTTTCCTGTTGTATAACCTTTATCAGCCAATACCTTCATTTTTTTAAGGTTAAGTAAGTTCTTAGCTTCGATTGTCATTGGAGATAAGGCATAGACATCATTTACTGTTCCAGTTTGAGCATTAATGAAGAGCTTATATTTACTATCAGTACCTGCTTGCACGTTATAACCTACATTAATGATGTTTTTGTGTAAGATTACTTTTCTAGCATCTGGATCTGTTTTACTGATTTGGAGTTCTCCAGAATCAAAAAGTTCTTTTTCAATAGCCTCAAATTTGATTTTGTTTTTCTTTTGATGAGCTAATTTACTTTCTATCTCTACTCTTTTTTCAAGAGATTCTTCTGAATCCAAAGCTTCTAAATATTCATTGATTTTAGCGTCGATGTAATCTTTATGGAAATCTATTTTCTTTTGA
>JADGEA010000009.1 GCA_016744615.1 Flavobacteriaceae bacterium | reverse complement strand
GATTTTATGTAAATAATTTATTATATTTGTTTTGCTGAATTTCTAAAATTCAGCAACTTTTTCTTTTTCATAGCAATTTTCCCACTCTAAATGAGTGGGTTTTTTATTACAAAAAAGCATTTATTAAAAATTTTATAATATTTTTTATGAAAAAAGTTGAATATTATTTAAAATATTGTATTTTTGAGGCATTATATTACTTTTATAGTAATATTCTTTTTCATAGCAATTTTCCCACTTTTGTTTTCAAGAGTGGGATTTTTTTTTCACTGAATTTAAATGTATTTTTACAACATAAAAAGTAAGTCGTCTTATCGCTTTGTGTTGACTTAAGTTTGCATAAAGAGGAAAGTCCGGACACC
Organism: Flavobacteriaceae bacterium; assembly: GCA_016744615.1. Classification (GTDB taxonomy): domain Bacteria; phylum Bacteroidota; class Bacteroidia; order Flavobacteriales; family Flavobacteriaceae; genus Lutimonas. The sequence continues at coordinate 41,513 of JADGEA010000009.1, read as the reverse complement.
AAAGAGTAGCATAGCGGATAACATCCGTCACCCCGGGTTTCGGGGTAGGACAAGTGCAACAGAAAGTATGTACAGTTCGGCTGTAGTGAAACCAGGTAAACTCTATGCGGTGCAATGCTATGTATATTGAAGTCCCTTTTGGGTAAGAGCTACTCGCTCAATTTCAAGGGGTAAGCAGCTAGAGTTGCAAAGTAATTTGTAACGTAGATAAATGATAAGAGTCATACTTTTGGTATGATACAGAATCCGGCTTATAGACTTACTTTTTTTTATCAAATTCGCAAATAGTCACCCTTTATTTATCTATTTATTACTTTATAAATATTATATTACCTAATGAATAATTTATATTGATAAAGCACCTATTTCTATTGAATTATCTCTAAAATCAGCTTTAATTTTTGTACTTTTGAGACCTTTTAAATTTAATAATTACTCAAAAAAATAAATATTTAGTATGGCTTTTGATGTTGAAATGATAAAAAAGGTTTACGAAAGAATGGTAGACCGTGTGGATGCTGCAAGAACTATTGTTGGCAGACCATTAACCCTGGCAGAAAAAATATTGTATAATCACCTTTGGGATGGTAAAGCAGATATTTCCTATAAAAGAGGTGAAGATTATGTTGATTTTGCCCCCGATAGAATTGCCTGTCAGGATGCAACTGCACAAATGGCATTATTGCAATTTATGCAGGCAGGAAAGAAAAAAGTTGCCGTGCCAACTACTGTTCATTGTGATCACTTGATCCAGGCGAAAGTTGGAGCAGATAAAGATCTGCAAAATGCGATCAATACAAGTAGTGAGGTTTTTAACTTTTTAGGATCAGTTTCTAATAAATATGGAATTGGTTTCTGGAAACCTGGGGCAGGGATTATTCATCAGGTTGTTTTGGAAAATTATGCATTTCCAGGAGGAATGATGATTGGTACAGATTCTCATACCGTAAATGCAGGAGGATTAGGAATGATTGCTATTGGTGTAGGAGGTGCTGACGCTGTTGATGTTATGGCTGATATGGCATGGGAACTTAAATTTCCTAAATTAATTGGTATAAAATTAACAGGTAAATTAAGTGGCTGGACATCTGCAAAAGATGTTATTTTAAAAGTTGCAGGTATTTTAACTGTAAAAGGAGGAACAGGAGCCATTGTAGAATATTTTGGTGAAGGGGCAAAAGCTCTATCAGCAACAGGAAAAGGAACTATTTGTAATATGGGAGCTGAAATTGGAGCTACCACATCTACTTTTGGATATGACGACTCTATTGAGCGATATTTAAGAGCTACAGATAGAGGTGAAATAGCGGATGAAGCAAATAAGATTGCACCTTATTTAACCGGTGATGATGAAGTATATGAAAATCCTGAAAAGTATTTTGATCAGGTTATTGAAATTAATTTATCTGAACTTAAGCCATATATCAATGGTCCTTTTAGTCCTGATTTAGCTACTCCTGTAGGAGAAGTTAATGAGAAAGCCACCAAAAATGGATGGCCACTGGATGTGGAATGGGGATTGATAGGTTCATGTACCAATTCTTCTTATGAAGATTTGTCAAGAGCTGCTTCCATTGCAAAACAAGCGGTGGATAAAGGTATTGTTGCTAAAGCAGAATTTGGTATCAATCCGGGATCTGAACAGGTAAGATTTACTGCTGAAAGAGATGGTTTATTGCAAATTTTTGAAGATCTGGATGCGAAAATATTCACGAATGCATGTGGACCATGTATCGGACAGTGGGAGAGAGAAGGAGCAGGAGAGCAAAAGAAAAATTCAATTATTCACTCTTTTAACCGTAACTTTTCAAAAAGGGCTGATGGAAATCCAAATACCCATGCTTTTGTAGCATCTCCGTCAATGGTTGCAGCAGTAGCAATTTCGGGTAGACTGGATTTTAATCCGATGACTGATAAGCTAATCAATAAAAATGGTGAAGAGATCATGTTAGAAGAACCAACAGGTTTTGAATTACCTCCTAAAGGTTTTGATGTGGATGATCCAGGATTTGTTGCTCCTGTTAAAGATGGTTCAAAGGTAGATGTTGTTGTGAATGGTGATTCTGAAAGACTACAATTATTAACTCCTTTTGAGCCAATAAAGGAAGTAAATAATGCTAAACTATTGATCAAAGCATTTGGGAAATGTACAACAGATCATATCTCAATGGCTGGGCCATGGTTACGTTTTAGAGGTCATTTGAATAATATTTCAAATAACATGTTGATTGGAGCGGTAAATGCATTTAACAAAGAAACAAATAGTGTAAAAAATCAATTGACAGGTGAATACGGCCCTGTGCCAGATACTGCAAGAGCATATAAAGCAGCTAATGTTTATTCGATTGTAGTTGGAGATCATAATTATGGAGAGGGATCTTCACGTGAGCATGCAGCAATGGAGCCACGTCATTTGGGAGTTGCTGCTGTAATTGTTAAATCATTTGCTAGAATTCATGAAACAAACTTAAAAAAGCAAGGAATGTTAGGTCTTACATTTGCTAATGAAAGCGATTATGATCTGATTAAGGAAGATGATACCTTTAACTTTGTTGATCTGAATGAATTTGCTCCTGGTAAACAATTGACTTTAGAGATCATTCATGCCGATGGAAGCAATGATGCTATTAAATTGAACCATACTTATAATGATAATCAAATAGAATGGTTTAAGGAGGGTAGTGCGTTGAATTTGATTAAAAAGGAGAATCAGTAGATAGTCAATACATAAACAAAAAAATACCCGATAATTAATTTTATCGGGTATTTTTTTAAATTAGTTCTACTAAGAATCTGCTGCCATTAAAAACATAGGTTTCATTTCAAACCTATGATAATGAGGTCTTAATCTTTCTATATTATAGTATTTTTCAATATTTACAATTTTCTTAGTACTGGTCACTACTTCTAAAGGAACATCATCATACCTTCCGTTTTTAAGTACAACCAATCTTCCGTGAAAACCTCCAAGAATAAGATCCAGTGCCAGATTTCCAAATGCCATAGGAACAATAGAATCTACCGCATCAGGATCTCCACCTCTAACCAGATAACCAAGTTTTTGGTTGATGATATTTATGGTGTTACCATTGTTAAATTTAGCAGTATGGCTTTTGATTCCTGCGGAGATCATATCACCAACTCCTCCTAATTTTGCATGTCCAAACATATCTTTTTCGGCATCCTGATAAATCATTTCTTCTCCCTTAAATAAGGTTCCTTCTGAGGCTAAAACAACAGAATATTTACTTGGATTGTTATTCCTGTCTTGTACTAACAATTCTGTAAGGTGTTCAATGTCAAAATTATATTCAGGAATCACACATCTGTTGGCAGCACCTGCCATGGTAGGTAACATGGCTGTAAAACCAGCATATCTTCCAAAAACTTCCATTACCAGAATTCTTTCATGAGAACCTGCCGATGTTCGCAAATTATTGGTCATTGAAATAGTTCGGGTAACGCAGGTACTAAATCCTATACAATAATCTGTACCAGGTACATCATTGTCCATAGTTTTTGGTATGGCAACAACCTTCACGCCTTCTTTGTACATTCTCACTCCATAACTTAATGTATCATCACCTCCGATAGGAATTAAAAAATCAACGCCTAACCATTCCAGATTTTTTATAATCTCAGGCGTAAGATCATTGAACTCTTTATTGTAAGTATCTTGTAAGTGTTCAGGTACTTTGTCTTTAGGCATGTGACTTGGTTTTGTTCTTGATGAATGTAAGAAGGTACCACCAGTACGACCTGATTTATTTACGATATCATTGGTTAGTTTAATATAATTTCGACTATTATCTACCTTTTTATCTCTTATAAGTTCCGTTATACCTGCCCATCCACGGCGTAAACCGATAACTTTATACCCTTCACGGTTAGCTCTGATTGTAATTGCTCTAATCGCAGGGTTTAGCCCCGGAACATCACCTCCTCCGGTTAAGATTGCAATAACCCCTTTTATTTTATTCACATGTGCCATTTAAAAAATTATTTAAAATTATTATAAAAATTGTCCAATATTATTTCCATAAAACTTTAATTCAAGTATAACAAATTGGAAATAATGAAGAATTGGAACAAACTGTTGTAAATTTAAAAAAAAGTAACTAGTAATTCGTTAAATTTGACAGAAATTAAAAGAAAATGGAATTTTTAAAAAAGAACTTATCCAATATACTGTTTTTTGCCTTTATTATATTTTTATTCACGCCTTTCGGATTACCTGTTAGAGCAACATTGATCAAAGGAGTTTCCTTTGTTACTACCCGTGTATTCAATATGGAAATTGATAAATCTGATAGGGTAAAATTAAACTCTTACGATTGGAAATTAATGGATATTGAGGGTGAGGAATCAACTTTTGAGCAATATAAAGGCAAAGTGATTGTTGTTAATTTTTGGGCAACTTGGTGTCCACCTTGTATTGCAGAAATGCCTTCATTTGAAGATCTTTATCAGGATTATAAAAATGATGTGGTGTTTTTATTTGTTGCTAACGATGATCCTAAAAAAGTAAAAAAGTTTATTGCGGATAAAAACTATTCACACCCTGTTTATTATCAGTTGACTGAAGCTCCTAAAGAATTGTTGAGTAATTCATTGCCAACCACTTATATCATCAATAAAAAAGGTAAGATTGTTGTGGATAAAACAGGTGCTGCAGACTGGAATAGTGGAAAAGTAAGAGACATGCTGGATGTACTGATCAAAGAATAAAGGGTACTGCCATAAATTTAGTATTAAATTCACAAATGATAAAGCTAAAATAAAACAAGTATTATTTGGTTTTCATGATATTGACCTCTACTACACGGTCAAATTCTTGAATAATATTATCTGGTAATATTGCTTTTTTCTTCCATTTTTTACTACCGGTAACCCCTGCTTTTTTATATTTAAAAGGTTTAAAATCAATTCTTTTTATGGATTTTTTATTTTTTAATTTAAAATTAAATGCCATTGGGTCTTTAAAATTAGGATCAGTAATAAAACTGTTTGTATCATGACCTGATCGCTGCCATTTCCCAAATGATTTCTCATTGAAATTATAATCATTTCCGGAAATATTCCAGTACAGATTTTGATCCATTTCAATGTGGATCTTATTCCACGAACCTTTCAATACTGTACCTTCTTCAAATAATATGATATTATTATGAAAACTAAATGACAGATGATCTTCTACTCGTGTACATTGTACCTGAAACATTTTTGCAAAAGCAAAAATATTATTTTTAATGGTATTGTTTTCTCCATAATGTTGGTGAAATCCACCGGTTTTTGTACTGTAAACAAGATTATTTTCCATTAAAATGCCAGAAGATCCTTCATCTGTATACAATCCCCAGCCTCCATAAGAATAAGCATGGATATGATGAATGACGTTATTGCTGATTATGGTACCTTCTGATTTTCCAAGAGTATAAACAGCTGCCATATCACTTAACAGATCCCAACCAATATGATGAATGTTATTATAAGTAATTGTATTTCTCTTTGACAAACTTGGTTTGTAACCCCAAATCCAGCCTACGGAAATACCGGTATAATAAAAATTGCCAATATCATTATAGGTGATCAAATTATCAGAACTATGTCCAACCCAGATTCCGATTGCTGATGGAAATTCACGTCCACCGGTATGGATGATATTATTTTTTATCTGTATGTTTTTTGTGTGCTCTATGCCTTCGTGAGGTTTTGTGTCTCCCAAATAAATTCCGCCACCACCGATATCATTTATGTAGCAATTTTCAACAACAGAATTATTACACCCTTTTTTAAACCAAATGGCATGTTGTCCGGTTTTTGAAACCTCACAATTCCTAAAAGAAATATCTCTTGACCCCTCCAGCATAATAGCTGCATTTATCAATACTGCTGCCTGATTTGGTTCAGACCCTGTAGTAGGTATGTTGTAGGCGCAATGTTGAAATGAAATACCTTCAAAATGGATATGTTCTACAAAATTACCTGATTTTGCATCTCCATTAAAAGAGATCAGATTTTCCAGAACAGGAGCGATTATCACTGTATTTTCAGGAGTTTGGTCTGGTAGAGGGATATAATATAATGTGCCCTCATCATTTAAAAACCATTCTCCAGCATTATCCAAAGCGGCTCTAAAATTCTCAAACATAACCCTACCATCTTTTTTGATAGGATTCCATGGTTTCATACCTTGTCCGGTTGTATAAATAGCCATTTGATTATTGTCAATACTATCTAAGAATCGTAATGTAAAATCCCAGTGATGAAAGGTTCTGAAACGTACGTTTTTTATTTCATGATTAGCAATATTTTTAGCAAAACTAAAATCTTCTGTATCAAATAAAATAGTCTGTGTTGCTCTTTCTGGAGCACGCCCTGTTCCTTTTACTAGCACATTTTCATTTATTTCATTAATTTTTAGAAAACCTTTGTTAGGAGTTCTAGCAAGTACAGTTCTATTGCCATTGACATATAATTGATCAAATCTCCATTGTCGATATTTGATATTTGGAATTTGTACTTCCCAAATACCATCTTTATTTACTTTAAAACCGTTAATTTGTTTTCCGCCGCTAAAAATTGGCATCTTTCCTTTTTCAGCTTGATAAATTATAGGATATTTATCTGACCCTCCATCCTCAGTATTTAATATCAAAGGTTCATCCATAATATAAACTCCTTCGGCAATATGAATAACGATATTTTTATTTTGAGGAGATCTATTTTTTAATTTTCTTACAGCATTTCGTGCACTTATCAAGGAAGCAAATGGTTTTTCTTTCGTTCCTGGATTAGAATCCCTACCATTTGGCGCAATATAAAATTGAGCCTTTATGTCTGTGGTCACAAGCATAAAAATAAAAAGAAATAATAGGCGATATTTGACTGGTAGATTGCTATTTCTCAATATAATGGTCATTTTTGTGGATTTATTTTAGCCCTAAGTAGAATTAATTTTACTTTTAAAAGTACAAAATATTTAATTATTAAATGATTTGTGATGGGCTTTTATCCCTTTCTAATGGTTTTTTTTGTTGTTTGTCTAAAATAGTATTTCAATAGTAAAAAAATAATTATTTTTATGTTTTTAATTATTACAATAAAAATAAATTAATCATAGTCTAATGATCCGGGATTTCTCTTTTTTTATAATAATTTTAGCTTTACAGTTTTTTACTTTTCGGAATGATCTAAATGCCCAAGATAAACCCAATATTGTGTATATCAATATTGATGATCTGGGTTGGACTGATCTTTCCTGTTATGGTAGTACTTACTATGAAACTCCAAATATTGATCGGTTGGTTTCTATGGGATTAAAATTTACAGATGCCTATGCATCTGCTGCGAATTGTGCTCCTAGTAGGGCAGGGCTAATGTCTGGGCAATATGGTCCAAGACATGGGATTTATACAGTTGGAACTTCCGAAAGGGGAAAATCGAAAGACAGAAAGCTTATTCCGGTAAAAAACAGAACAATATTGCCAGATAGTGTTGTTACTATTGCAGAGACCCTAAGAAAAGCTGGTTATATTACGGCTTCTATGGGAAAATGGCATTTAGGGCAGGATTCTAAAACACAAGGATTTGATATCAATATTGGAGGAAACCATGCAGGTCATCCAAAAACTTATTTTAGTCCGTATAAAAATAAAAACTTGGAGGATGGTCCTATTGGGGAATATTTAACGGATAGATTGACAAATGAAGGAATATCCTTTATAGAGAGCAATAAAGGCAATCCTTTTTTTCTTTATATGACCTATTATACGGTGCATACTCCTATTCAGGGGAAACAGGATCTGATAGAGAAATATCGAAAGAAGCCAATATCTAAATACCATAAAAACACAACCTATGCAGCAATGGTTGAAGCAATGGATCGTAATGTTGGGAGGCTTATCAATACTTTGGAAAAACTGGATTTAACGAAAAACACAATGATTATTTTTACTTCAGATAACGGTGGTTTATTTACTGTATCTGAGCAGTTTCCATTAAAATACGGAAAAGGATCTTACTATGAAGGCGGGGTAAGAATTCCACTAATTGTTAGATGGGATGGAAGAATCAAACCAAATACTATTTCTAAAATACCGGTAATGAATATAGATTTTTATCCTACTTTTCTTGAGGTTGCAAATATTCATCCTGATAAAGAATTGATTTTAGATGGAGAGAGCTTATCACCAATATTGTTTGGGAAAGGTCAGTTTATAAATCGACCATTGTTCTGGCATTTTCCAATTTATTTGGAAGCGAGTAGGGGTTATAATGAAAAAACTGGAAGAGATCCTTTGTTTAGAACGCGTCCGGGTACCACCATAAGATATGGGAAGTGGAAATTGCATCATTATTTTGAGGATAATGATATTGAATTGTATGATTTACAAAAAGACATAAGTGAAAATAATGACTTGGCAAAGGCGGAGCCTAAAAAGGCTAAGGAGTTGTTAAAAATGATGAATAACTGGAGAGCAAGAACACAAGCGCCAGTGCCTAAACAATTGAATCCGGATTTTATCAAACTATTAAATAAGTAAGAATGAAAAAGATAAGCCTTTTAAAACTAATTATTTCCATTGTATATTTTATGGTTTTTGTAAGTAGTTACGCACAAAATCCAGTTGAGATTATTTATCACAAAAGTGAAGAAGATAAAGGAGAAAAGCCTAGTGCTACAGTTGTTTTTTATGATAATGTTGCTTATTTATCAAACAGCAGTGATAAGACCTTTTCATTTATAGACTATAAAAAAGAGTTTGTTGTAGATATGATCAAATATAAAGGTGAATATTATAAAACAATAGAAAGTTTTGACTCTTTGCCTCAACCAGTACTTCACAACGAAACAGAGAACATATTAGGTTATGCCTGTAAAAAGGCTGTTTTTAAAGCTTTTTCAAATACCATTGAAGTTTGGTATACAGATAAAGCAAACGCAAAAGGATCTCCTTATAAAAATTATTTACCAAAAAATAGCCTTGTTCTAAAAATTAAAATCAACGGAAATTTAAGATTGATCGCTACAGATATTCATGATTTGGAAAAAGAATCAGATCTTTTTAACCCTATGGATGTAGCTAACGAAATTACTATGGCAGAGCTAAGAGAGTTGCAAATTAAGTTGAGATATGTCACAATGTCAGTATTTAAAAAGCAGCAAATAAATTTTGATACAAAATTAGAAATCAGTAAATTAAAAGGTGTTAATAAAAGCTTTAGATGTTCTAATGGAACTGTGATTTTAAAAAAAATTATATTACCAGAAATTGCTAAGAAAGGAGCTAGCGTATTTGCTACTTTGACAAACTGGTCTAACGGAGATGCCTATGATAGAACCTGTAGTTTATTTACCATAAAAAATGACAGACAGAAATCTGTTTTAGATGCTATTGAAAAAGGAATAAAAGAATTACCTGTGTATAAGGATAAAAATGGCAAAGAATATCAGGGAATAGTGAGTAAAGCAGATTATGAAGTCCCTGTTGAGTTGATGCGATTTTTTACCTCATTTGGTGTTTCTCATTTTAATAAAAAAAGAGAAATTAATAATTATAAATGGAGAGATTCAGTAGTTTATAAACAAGAAATAACTTCGTTGATACCAAATAACGAAAATGAGATATGGATAGGAGTTTTTATAGGTAATTATGATAAAGGAGGGCATAAGGTAAGTCTCGATTTGAATTTTTATCCTGCCTGGGAGAAATCTGAAGTAAAGAAAAAGTATATCAATCCATTATTTAGTACGGTAAATATTTTAGAAATGTCAGGTCAAAATTATGGAAGACTATTTAAAACAGATACACTTACTGCTGAGTTTGATATTCCGGATAAAGTAGAGAATTTAAAGTTGCTTTATACTTCAACAGGTCATGGAGGCTGGGGTGGAGGTGATGAGTTTAACCAACGATTGAATAAGATTTTTGTGGATGGAAAATTGATATATAATGAAGTGCCATGGAGAACAGATTGTGCAACATATCGCCTTTCAAACCCATCTTCTGGAAACTTCTCTAATGGGCTATCATCAAGTGATTTAAGCCGTTCAAACTGGTGTCCGGCAACGCTTACTCCTCCAAAAATAATTCCACTGAATAGTTTAAAACAAGGAAAACATATCATTCAGGTAGTTATAGAACAAGGAGATGATGATGGGTCAAGTTTTAATCATTGGGGAGTTACAGGTGTTTTGACAGGTCAATTTGAAGAATAGTAGAACCGTTTTTTATTTTATTTATCTACCATTAAAAATAGTATTATTTTAGAAGATTTGAATTTACGATCAAAAATCATTCTATTACAAGGTAAATTGTTTGTTGGTATCGTTATTAGGTATTTAAAATAATTGAATCAATAGATTTTTATTTCCTTTTAAGGAAAACTACTCCTTTTGAATCGTTTCCAAAATTTCCACGAATATTTGCTTTTATTGTATAAGCTGCTCCTGTTTCATAATTATCAATTTCAAAAGAATAAATATTGTTCTTTGAATTTGTTTTGGTGAATGCAGGGTGGCTATCTTCAGCTATTTTTATATTGTTTTTGAAAACCTCTATATTTTTTATATCCAGTCCGTTTGAACCTTCAATATACCAAAATGATAATTCGTATTTTCCATTTTGATTTATTTTTCCGGTAGCATTTATTTCAAATTCTTTAAACCCTTTTCCTTGGATATTATTGGAGTTCCATTCTGCAACTAAAGTTCCATACTTCTTATATTTGTCAAACTTTTCGGGAAAATATAATGGTAAGGAAAAATGATGCCGGTTAATAACTGTAATTGCCTGAAATTGATTTAATTTTTTTACTGTTATTTGGTTTTTATAAACGTTTGAATAGACATTTGCAGGAGTTCCATCTGTTGAATACCTGATTTCAGCTCCATCTACCATATTCTCTAAAACAATTTCAAAACCTCCATCAATTTTATTTTTCTTAATAAGTTTAGGTTGTGGAACACGATATCCATATCCAGCCTCACTTAACCTGGGATAATGTGATTTCATTCGATTTTCAAAATCATCCCAACTTTGTAAATCACGTGGAGTCCAACATACTTCAGCCAAAGCTGCCATACGGGGGAAAGTAAGGTAGTCAAAATATTTCTCTGAGCGGTTTTCATTTATGGGGGTTATCTCCTGTAAGATCGTTCCGTGAATAAATTGATCAGACCATAAAGTAGCATGAGCGCCTAAAACCTGTGAACGATATTTTTCATCTAATCCCTCGACCATAGGATCAAGTTGATAAACTTTTTCTAATGATATGGGTTTTAACCAGGTTGCAGCCTTAACTTCGCCAGGAATATTACTTTCTGCTACATCAAAATAACAGTGTTCCGTTAAAGCCATCACAAGGTCATGACCATTCTTAGCGCCATAAATTGCTTTGTTTTGGTCATGCCAAACCATTCCAACTGCTTTATCATCTAATCCTCTCTCAATAATCTCGTCCCAGCCAACAATTGTTTTACCATATTTTGCAACTATTTTTTGAACTCGTTTTGTAAAATAAACCTGTAACTCTTTTTCAGAAGCTAGTCCAAGTTTTTTTTTGCGTGCCTGGCAATGTTTGCAGTCTATCCAACGATCATATTTAGCTTCATCCCCTCCTATATGTAAATATTTGGAAGGAAACAATTCAAAGGTCTCTTTAAAAACATTCTCTAAAAATTCAAAAGTTGACTCTTTCCCTGCACAATATAAATCCCGACTAATAAAATGTTGTGTTGGTACTACGTGTTTTTTTTCTGTGCACGACAACCATGGGTATGCAGAAATAGCTGCAAGTGTATGTGCCGGAATCTCAATTTCAGGAATTACATCAATATTACGTAATGAAGCATATGTAACAATTTCTTTAATGTCTTCCTGGGTGTAATATCCTCCAACGCGTTCGTGCCCTTCTCCACGCCATGCACCTACTGAAGTTAATTTTGGATATTTTTTTATTTCCAATCTCCACCCAGCATCGTCTATTAAATGCAAATGAAGAACATTCATTTTATACATTGCCATCATATCAATCAAATGCAAAACATAGTCTTTATCATAAAAATACCGACTTACATCTAACATTATTCCTCTCCATTGATACAGTGGAGCATCTGAAATTTCGGCACCAGTAATTGCCCAATTTATATTATTTTGACGTTTTTTGTTGTAAATTTCAATGGGTAACATTTGCAGTAAAGTTTGTATTCCGTTTAGAACTCCCGCCTGACTTGATCCAACAATTTTAACAGAATTATTTTTAACAGAAAGTTCATACCCTTCCTTTTCAATATTTTTAGAATTATCTGTTGAAATGAAAATAGATCTATCTTTTATTGATTTAGATTTTTTTATAGCAAAATCCCAACCTGTAGGTAAAGAGAGTGATTTGGCAAGAAATCCTGCCATTTCTTTTAAATCTCCTGAATAATAGATATGAACACCTTGGGTAAGTTTAAAAACTTCTCCATTGGTTTTGTAACTATTTGGTTTTGGTATAATATCTTGAGCTTGAATACTTAAACTGACCAAAAAACAAAAAATTGTAATTATAAATATTATTTTTTTCATTTTTATTTTTATCAATGAAATTTACTAAAATTGTTTTACAAAGTTAACTTAAAAAAAAGAGGTTGGAAGGCGGAAGCAGAATATTTATCAAGGGAAAACTGTATTTTTCTTTGCTATACTCTGTGTTTACTTTGTGAATCTGTGCGAAATAGCTATTACTCATTAATTATAAATTCAGCAATTCTAAAATTACATTGACCATCGCAATTTCCGAAACTTTATCACCAATGATTTAAATCACAACCAAGATATAACTTTGAGAATCAATTAATTCAAATATATCAAAGCCTTTATCAATTGTTTTAGAGATTATCGTATATTTTTATTCCCAAAATCTAATCACTCTTTCAATCAGCCAAAATGCAGCTATGGAGCCAATGGCATAAGCAGGGATTTTTTTAATAAATTCAGGCCATTCCTTTTTAAAAGAAAGTAATTTTATAATCTCCTCATTTTTATCTGATTGTATTTAATTTATCAAATGTTTTAACTGATTCTATAAATAGCTTCCAATAGTCTAAATGGAACTGATAACTGTTGTGTTTTACCAATACTTCATGTTCTGAAAGCATTTCTTTTTCGTCTGGATGAAATTTCCTCTTTTTGGAGTCTGGATCATGAAGGTAAAAAAATTCTGGATGAAATTGTGGAGCAATAACATTTGGATATTTCTTATGAATAAGCATTTCAATCACTTTTCCATCCGTAGAGGTAGCGGCTACTATGATGTCTTTTCCTAAGTTTTTTACAGCCTGATGGTGGCTACTTGCAACTACGGGGTTGAACTCATTTTTTAGCTTAAGTTTTTTTCTTAATTTTTTATCTATAATTTTCACATGATGAAAACTATGGTTATTGATCTCTGCTTCCGGATAAAGATGTTTGTTGTAGTTTCTATGCATTTGATCTGCACCAAGATCTATTACATCTTCAACATACTTGAGTCCATAAATATCTGAAGGTATATCTTGATACATATCTCCACCGGTTGCTACATTCATGGTTTGCATACCAAGACATATTCCCATCACGGGATAATTTGGATTTTCTTCTAAAAAATTATTAAAACCACCATTTTGATTTCCTCCCAATAAATGAAAAAGAAAACTCAATTCAAACAAATGTCTGTTTGGTGTTTTTATTCCGACTGTTAGTTTTGTCTTTTGTCCGTAATAAACTGGCGGAATATCCCATCCTCCAAAAAAAATAATGCCATCAGAATTTTTGAAAACATCACGAAAATCATCTGTACATTCATTCTTTGTATAAATATTGTTGATATCTAGGTTGCCATATATTTCCTTGAATTTTATAAACTTAATATCGTTCTCATCAACAAATTTTTTGGCTTCACTATATTTTATTTCACTTTTGGTATAAAAAACAGCGAGATATTCAATATTTTCAGCATTGATTATACCATTCTTTGTCATGTAAGCTATAGACTTTAAATAAAAGACATCGGGATTGATAAGAACAATTTTTATTTTGGATGTGTTGTCTTTATCAGTATGGTTAACGGGAATTATTGGAGTTGAATATGATTTTCCAACTATAAATAGTATTGAAAAAAGGAGTATGATTTGTTTCATAAATGATCGATTTTATACGAATTTACTAAATATAATTGAGCTGAATGAAAAGGGTGTATAATTTTAATCATTTAACCTGTTTTCGATTTAAGATTAGATATATGTAAATGATCTAAGATGAGAAAGATGAAAAGAAAAAGGAGGATAAAAAGGGGATTAAGACTATAGGTGCTGTTAAAATTGATATGAATCAAATATATAAAATAGGTGCAGGTTACTTCGTTTGCCGGTGGGGAATTTGTTTTAATGCGTTTGCCCTGACTTTGTAATGAGTCCAGTTACTCAAATGCAGAAATCTTTTATACCTATAAAAATTCAGATATTGGGTCTTTGATTGGAACTCTAACTTTTGGTGCGGTGATCTCTATGGATTCTAAAAGATTGATAGATGGGTCGTCTGTACGAATGCCATTTAGGAGTTGATATATAAAAGCTTCATAAAATAATATGAAATTCCGTGGAGTTGTACCTGATTTTATTATTAAAAATAATCTGTATAGCAAAGTAAAATGGAAGGATCTACAATTAAAGAAAGCTGTAAATAATCTTTTACAGCAACTTAAATAGATACTTTATATAATTAATGTAATTATATAGATATTAAAAAGTTAAATATCTACTATAGAATATTTCTATAGTGGGTATTTTCTTGTAATTGTCAATTTTCCCATGGTTTTTGATAAATTATAGTCTGAATCTAAAGCTAGATCTCACCGAAATAAATTTCAGCTTCAATGCCATTGGAATGAAAAATAGTGAAGTCTTTGAAGTATGTAAAAAAAGAATTTAGTTATTGATCGATATGAACACCATATCGAGACAAATCGTTTAAAAGTTGCTCTGTACCCTTATAATGAATGCCATTAATTCCCATTTTCTCTGCTGTTAGAATATTATCGTGGTTGTCATCAATAAACACACAGTTTTCTGGTTTTAAATGATATCGATCTAATAGTGTTTTATAGATCTTTGGGAAAGGTTTTCTGGTCTTTTCATCACCTGATACTACAATGCCTTCAAAATACTTAAAAAAAGTATAACGTTCAAAAGGAATATGAAAAGTTTCGTGACTCCAATTGGTTAAAGCATATAGTTTGTGTTTATCCTGACGTTTTAAATTATATAAAATATCTTCGGTTTCTTTTATTACTCCACCGATCATATCTTCCCATCTGTCATAAAAATAACGAATTAGTTTTTCATATTCAGGAAATTGATTTACAAGTATTTCCGTTCCTTCACTTAAAGTTCTTCCTGCGTCTTGTTCTACATTCCAGTCAGAGGTGCAAATGTTGTTTAAAAACCAATCTACTTTTTTCTGATCACCATTAAAAACATCTTTGTAAACATATTCAGGGTTCCAGTCGATCAGCACTCCTCCTAAGTCAAAAATGATGGTATCTATATTATTTTTCATAGTTCGTTGTTTGGTTTTTCATTATTTTCCATTAAAAAGGCTTTTATAAAACCATCAATATCACCATCCATTACAGCATCAACATTGCCCGTTTCAAAACCCGTTCTTACATCTTTTACCAATTTATAAGGATGCATTACATAATTTCTTATTTGTGATCCAAAATCAATTTTCATTTTACCGGCTTCAATGGAATCTCGCTTTTCACGTTGCTTTTGCAATTCAATTTCATAGAGTTGAGATTTAAGCATTTGCATGGCTTTTTCTCTATTTTCCAATTGAGATCTGGTTTCAGAATTCACAACCATGATTCCGGAAGGTTTATGTCGTAAAATAGCTTTTGTCTCTACTTTATTTACATTTTGACCACCGGCTCCACCTGATCTGGCAAAATCCCATGTAATATCTGCAGGATTTATTTCAATTTCAATGGTATTATCCACTAAAGGGTATACGTAAACGGAGGCAAAAGAAGTATGTCGTTTGGCATTACTGTCAAATGGAGAAATTCTAACTAATCTGTGAACTCCATTTTCACCTTTTAAATAACCAAAGGCATATTCACCGTCAATTTCAAGAGTAACGGTTTTGATTCCAGCAACATCACCTTCCTGATAATTCAATTCTTTTATTTTATAACCCTGTTTTTCGCTCCACATCATGTACATCCGCATTAACATCATTGCCCAGTCACAACTTTCGGTTCCTCCGGCACCAGCTGTTATTTGAATTACAGCACTTAGAATGTCTCCTTCTTCTGAAAGCATATTTTTGAATTCCAATGATTCCAGTAAATTAGATGTTTTATCAAATTGATTGACCACATCTTCTTCCGTAGCTTCATTTTCTTTATAAAACTCATATAAAACACTCAAATCTTCTCCGTCTGATTTTACTTGATTATAATCTTCTACCCATTTTTTCTTTCCACGAAGGGATCTCATTGCAATTTCTGCCTCTTTCGGAATGTTCCAAAATTCAGGATCAGAAGCTTTTTCTTCTTCATTTGAGATCTGAATTAACTTTTTATCAATATCCAGATAGCTTTTTAGCTTGCCAATTCTATCGTTGAGTTGTTTTATTTGATCTAATGTAACCATAAAGCAAAAATAAGCTAAAAAATAAGATATGATATTTATATGTATTTAATTTGTCGAACCTTTTTTATAGATTTACTGAAAATAGTTATAACATGTCAAAATTGATCTTAAGCTTAGGTATTTTTATATTGACAATACAACCTATTTCATCTCAGGTTGCTAAAGAGATGAAAATTCCTGAATTGTCTTTAGAACAGGCAACCAGACTTTCAAAATTACCAATCAAATGTATGAATACGGAATATCCGAACAAGTTAGGGCAGACTCTGGGAGACGCAGAGGATTTGCGAGGTCCGAAGTCATTACACCCAGCATTCTACGGATGTTTTGACTGGCATTCTTCCGTTCACGGTCATTGGTCACTGGTAAGTTTGCTAAAACAATACCCTGATATTGAAAATGCTGATCAGATTAGAAAAAACCTTTTAAAAAATATTTCTAAAGAAAATATAGAACAAGAAGTTCAATATTTCAAAGGAAAACACAATAAAATATATGAAAGAACTTATGGTTGGGCATGGTTATTAAAATTAGCAGAGGAACTCCATACCTGGAATGATCCTTTGGCGAAAGAATTAGAGGAGAATTTACAGCCACTAACAAAAATGATCGTAGATAAATATTTGGAATTTCTGCCTAAGTTACATTATCCGATAAGAGTTGGGGAACATCCAAACACGGCATTCGGAATGTCTTTTGCATGGGATTATGCAAATACAACCGGTAATATAGTTTTAAAAGAATTGATTGAAAATCGATCAAGAGATTTTTATTTAAATGATATTTCTTGTCCAATGTCATGGGAGCCTGGTGGATCTGATTTCCTATCTCCATGTTTTGAAGAAGCCGCCATGATGTTAAGAGTATTGCCAGAGAAAGAATATATAAACTGGTTATCATTGTTTTTGCCTGAACTATCAGCTATAGATTATTCATTGGAGCCTGGTATTGTTTCTGACAGAACGGATGGGAAACTGGTTCATTTAGACGGAGTTAACTTTAGTCGTGCCTGGTGTTTGAATGAAATAGCAAACAAATATCCAACATACAAGCATCTTAAAAATAATGCTATAGAGCATATTAATTATTCATTACCAAATATTATTGATGGAAATTATGAAGGGGGGCATTGGTTGGGTTCTTTTGCAATCTACGCTTTGAATTCTATTAAATAGAAAGCTTGGTCATGATTGTGAAATTAAGAATCAAATGATTTAATAGATGGTTTGTAAAGGTGTTTTATAACCGTTTAGGACGGAATTGTAAATATACCAATAATGTCATTCAAAATATTTTTGGATTTATTACCTTAGGACTCGCAATTTTTTTAGGATTAAAAAGTATTTGGAAGGTGTTGGAAACATTTTAAGAAAATGAGATGGATATCAATTGTGATCTAGGGGAAGGTTTAAAAAATGATGCGCAAATTATGCCATTTATCACTTCATGTAATATTGCCTGTGGAGCACATGCAGGTGATAAAAACCTGATGAATACAACCGTTCTTTTAGCTAAAAGATTTAAGGTTAAAATTGGTGCTCACCCATCCTTTTTGGATAGAGAAAATTTTGGTAGAAAAGAAATGTATGTTCCCAAGGATCTGTTGATTGAGCAAATTATTGATCAGATATCTGTTTTAAAAGAAATAGCAGAGAAGCAGGGAGTAGTTTTACACCATGTAAAACCTCATGGAGCTTTATATAATATGGCAGCTAAAGATGTGAATATAGCAAACACTGTAATTGATGCAGTACAATCATTTGGCGATGGTTTGATATTGTATGTTCCATTTAGATCATTGATGGCGAATGAATTAAAAAGAAGGAATAGACCTTTTTATTGCGAATATTTTGCTGATAGGATGTATTTAGATGATTTGTCTTTGATGTCAAGAAAAGAAATAGGAGCAGTGATAGAAAAACCGGAAAGTGTTTTACAAAGAGTAGAACAATTGATAGATTTGAAAACAGTAAATACAGTTCAGGGAAATAATATAAAAATAGAAACAGATACGATTTGTGTGCATGGCGACAACCCAAATGCAGTTAAAATTGTAAAAAGTTTATCTAAATTGATTAGAGAATAAATGAATAAATATAAGTTACGATTTAAACCATACGGCAGTACAGCGATATTGATCGAATGGTCTAAAGAGATCAATAGAGATGTCTTAAAGAATAGAATTCTCTTTAAAAGAAAAATAAAAACGGAAATGGCTGATTATTTATTAGACACAGTTCCGGCATATAATTCTCTGACCATTTTTTTTGATACCTCCAAGATCAAATACTCCGGAGTTGTAAAAAAAGCGAAGGAAATTTATGAAATGAAATATAAAGATCTGAAGTTGCCATATAAGTTATGGAAAATTCCGGTTTGTTATGATGAATCATTTGGAATTGATCTTGATGAAATGGCAAAGTTGAGAGATATGTCTAAAGAAGAAATAATTCAATTGCATAGTTCTACAATTTACGATGTGCATTTTATTGGTTTTTTACCCGGGTTTCTATATTTAGGTGGATTACCTGTAGAAATTCATTTTGATCGAAAATCAAAACCCCGCCAAATAATTGAAAAGGGTGCTGTAGGAATTGCTGGTGGTCAAACCGGAATTTATCCAAGAGAAAGTCCGGGAGGATGGAATATTATTGGAAATTCCCCTATAGATTTTTTTGATGTAAATCAAGAACGACCATGTTTTGCCAGCGCCGGTGACAGATTAAAGTTTGTTGCTGTGGATAAAAGTGCATATGAAAAAATATTGAGTAAGGTTAAAGCAAAAACTTATATAATTGAAAGTAAGGATTATGGACAGTAATATTCTTGTGTTGTCATCTGGATTGCAAAGTAGTATCCAGGATCTTGGTAGAAAAAGTTTTAGATGTTTTGGAGTTCCTATTTCTGGTGCTATGGATAAGTATAGCGCTATATTGGCTAATAAGTTGTTAAACAATGATGAAGGACTACCTGTACTGGAAATGACTTGCAGTGGATCGAATTTGTTTTTTGAAGACGAAACATTTATTGTTATTACTGGTGCAAATCTATCACCTGAGTTAAATGGCGAACCCATTGAGCTTAATTTGGTGCATAAAGTAAAATCAGGAGATGTTTTGAATTTTGGTAAACTGGTTTTTGGATCGAGAACATATTTGGGAGTTAAAGGTGGATTTTTGACAGAAACCAAACTAAACAGCAGATCCTTTTATTCAGGAATTACCAAAAAAGATAAAATTGAAAAGGGTGATCGCTTGCAAATTACGGCCTACAATCCTGAATTTCATGCTTCTGCATCTAAGTTGAAAGTAAAGAAATTACATTTTACTACAAAGAAATTAGAAGTAACAAAAGGACCTGAGTTTAACAGATTAACAAAAAGGCATCGTTTAATTCTTTTTAAACGAGAATTTACCATTGATGCTTTAAACGATAGAATGGGCTATCAAATAAAGAACAAATTCCCGAGTATTGAAAATAGTGAAATTATAACTTCCATTGTAATTCCGGGGACGGTACAACTTACACCTTCTGGTAAATTGATCATTATGATGCGAGACTGCCCTACAACCGGAGGGTATCCAAGAGTTTTACAATTAACAGATATTGCCATCAATCAATTGGCTCAAAAAAGAACAGGTGATACATTTAAGTTTGAACTGGAAAGCAGTTTTAATTTTTTAAGCAGATTAGTATACAGATTTAAAGATTAATTATATGGAAATAAATTTAATAAGTGATACCATTACAAGACCAACACAAAAAATGTTGGAAGCAATGCTGGCAGCAAAAGTTGGTGATGATGTTTTTGGTGCAGACCCTACAGTGATTCAATTGCAAGAAAAAATGGCAGAAATGTTTGGAAAGGAAGCCGCTTTGTATTTTCCTTCGGGCACCATGGCGAACCAAACAGCTATTAAAATTCATACACAACCTGCAGAGCAAATGATCTGTGATAAATGGGCACATGTATATAATTTTGAAGGAGGAGGAGCTGCATTTAATTCGGGTATTTCTTGCTTTTTATTAGATGGAGAAAGAGGAATGTTTACTGCTGAGCAGGTGAGATCTGCTATCAATGATCCAGAAAACTATCATATTCCCATAACAAGTTTGGTGGCAGTTGAAAATACGACTAATAAGGGTGGTGGAGCTTGTTGGGATTTTAAAGAATTACAGAAAATTAGAAAAGTATGTGATGAAAATAATCTGGCATATCACTTAGATGGAGCACGTTTATTTAATGCTATGGTTGCAACAGGTGAAAATCCAAAACAATATGGGGAACTTTTTGATACCATATCTATTTGTTTGTCTAAAGGGTTGGGAGCTCCCATAGGTTCGGTTTTATTGGGTACAAAAGCAGTCATCAAAAAAGCAGTTAGAATAAGAAAATTATATGGCGGGGCTATGCGTCAAGTGGGTTACCTAGCTGCAGCTGGAATTTATGCTTTAGATCATCATGTTGATAGACTGGCAGAAGATCATAATCGGGCAAAAAAGATTGGAACGGCTTTAAAGAACTTGAGATTTATAAAGAAAGTGGAGCCTATTGAAACCAATATCATAATTTTTTATGTGAATGATGATGTGAATGAAAATGATTTTGTAGCTGCTTTAAAAGAAAAGGAAATATTAATCATTTCTATGGGGGATGGTAAATTAAGAATGGTCACACATCTGGATTTTACAGAAGAAATGCTGGAAATCGTTGTTAAAGTACTTTCCAAATTAAAGATTTGAATTAAATAATTGAATATTTGTAAAGTACATAGTTGTTACTCGTCTTAGAAACAAATTAATATCATGGAGAATAAAAATGTATTTATATTAACTTTTCTATTATTATCACTTAATTTGTTAGCACAAAAAAATCAAAAGCATATGAACGATAATCTATCAAAAGCAACCTTTGGGAATGGTTGTTTTTGGTGTACAGAAGCTATTTTTCAACGGCTAAAAGGTGTTGAAAAAGTAATTCCCGGTTATACCGGAGGTAGCATAAAAAACCCGAGTTATAAAGAAGTTTGTTATGGTACAACAGGTCATGCAGAGGCGATTCAGATCACTTATGACCCAAAGATCATTTCTTATCGTGAGTTGTTGGATGTGTTTTTTTATACACATGATCCAACCACTTTAAACCGACAGGGAGCAGATGCCGGAACCCAATACAGGTCTGCTGTTTTTTATCATGATGAGAAACAAAAAAAAGATGCTGAAGTTATAATTGCTCAATTAGAGGCAGAAAAAGTATATGATAATAAAATTGTGACAGAAATTGCACCTATTAAGAAGTTTTATATTGCTGAAGACTATCATCAGAATTATTATAACAACAATAAGAATCAAGGTTATTGTAGGGCTGTGATCAATCCAAAATTAGATAAGTTTGTTAAAAAATATAGTTCAAAATTGAAATAAATTGATGAGATGAATTATATTTTATAGAATATGCACAGGATAAACTACTTTTTTATTTCAACTTAAAAAACCACCTGCTTTGCAGGTGGTCATGTTCTGACGGCTTTGCCTGAATTTTGTTTTGATATTTATTGGGTATTATTTCTTGATTCTTATTCATTGTAAAAACGTTTAGTTG
The DNA here is from genome assembly GCA_016744615.1 of Flavobacteriaceae bacterium. GTDB lineage: Bacteria > Bacteroidota > Bacteroidia > Flavobacteriales > Flavobacteriaceae > Lutimonas. The sequence goes on along the minus strand of JADGEA010000009.1, from coordinate 19,227 downwards.
AGCATTGCCCCTTTTAGGGGCTTTTTAAAGCCACCTTCTTAGAAGGTGTGATTTTACTAATGGTGAAAATTTAAGAAAGGAATTATGGGATTAAGAGAAGTAAAATCAGAACTAAATAAACTTGAAAAAGATGCTTTGATAAAACATATTTCAGAACTCTATAAAAAGTTTAAGCCGGTAAAAGAATATTTTGATTTTTATATCAATCCTGATGAGAGTAAAATTATTGAACAATATAGGAAGAAAGTAAGAGAAGGTTTTTATCCCAAACGTGGATATAAGTTAAGATTGTCAATTTCAAGAAAAGCAATAAACGATTTTAAAAAGTTAGGCACTTCAAAAGAAAGTATAGCAGATTTATTGATGTATTATGTAGAATGTGGAGTTGAATTGACAAATGAATTTGGGGATATTGATGATAATTTTTATACAAGCATAGAAAACGCTTATGAAACATCTCTTGAATTAATGTATAAGGAAGGAGTTTTGAAAAAATTTAAAGACAGAGCATTAGAAATAGTCAATAAAACAAAAAATATTGGTTGGGGATTTCATGACTATTTACAATATGAATATCATGAATATTATAAATAAAATTATGTCAATAAGTTAAAACCTCCGAGAGTCTATTGATCTCGGAGAGTTGATAAAAATAGTAGAACCGCATTAAACACATTGTAGAACCGAACTATTATTAATCTTCTTCATTCTTTTTAGCAGGAAATACCTGAATTTTTGAAGAGCTTTCAATTGCTTTCATGGCAATGTCTTTTACATTAACTTCAGCGATATTGGCTTTATCGGTAAGTTGCTTAATTACTTGTTGCATCTCTCCAATTTTCTCTTTAAGCGAAACAATTGTTTGTTCTTTTAATTTTAACTCACCCTCATTTTGTTTGGCAATTAACTTGCTCTCAAAATCATATTGTATTTTTATTCTTTGTGCAACTTCCTTCTCTTTATCAGTAAGTGATTTTTCAAGTTTTGAGGGAAACTCTTCATTATTTTTTCTTAATGCCATCAGTTCTTGTTCGGCACTTTTAAGATTAGATTCACGATCTGACATTTCTTGCTCGAAAGTAGCTTTTTTCTCTTCAAGTTCTTTTTTGAGTTTTGCTTTTTTTGATTCATATTCATCTTTTTCTTTTTGTCGATCTGTTTTTAATCGATACTGATGCTCTTCCTCTTCACGTTTATGTGTTTTTTTAAGTGTTTCAGTAGTTTCTTTTTCTTCATTCAAATGCTTTTCTTTTTCCGTCCGCCATTTTTCTTTTAGTTCATTCATTTCATTTTCAAATGTTTCCCGTACGACTTTCACTTCTGCATCAAATTTTTCTTTTTCTTCTTTTTGAGCTAATAGCATTGCTGCAAGAGAATCAGTAGTGACAGTTAATGAGTAAATGTCTTTAAGGTTTTCTTTTTCAATTAAGATAGCTTCTCTAAGCTCTTCTAGTTTTTTAAACTCTTCAAGAAGTTTACTTTCCAACTCTTCAAGCGAAGAGCCAACTTTACTTTTCAATGTTGAAATTTCAGATACAATACCTGTATCAGATATTTTTTCCGATTTATTGATTTTTTCTTCACGTTGTTTTTCTTCCTGTGCCTTTTTTGGTACTTCGGCTTTTGCATTTTGAACTTTTAATAGTAGTTCATCGTATGCGACCATTATTTGTGCCTTTGTGTTTTTTGTTGAAATTTCTTGTTCCATGCTAATATTGATTTTGTGTTAATATTTATATAATTCCTGCTTTTCTGAATTCATCTTTCAATGCCGGTAAATTGGGTTTATGATTAAATAATTTAGTTGTTAGTTTCATTGTTTTATCTTTTTGCTCCGGAATTTGATTTGCATATTTTAGCCAGTTGGCAATTGTTACATAAGAATGACGATTTCTATTGGAATCTGACATCAGAGAATTGATATGTTGAAGGATTTTTTTAAATACAAATGCAGGATAAATGTCTTTAATGGTATCTAATATCTTTTCTGCTGAATTCCATAAACTGTCGAGTGATTTTATCAGAGGTTTAATTTTTTCATAATCTCCATCTTCTTTAAAAATCAGGGCTTTTAGCTCTGTATTGTATTTTGAATTTTTGATAAAACTATCTTTTTCATCACTTGAGATTAACTCTTTTACATTTTTGTAATACTTTACTTTTGAAGTAGTAGTACTGCATTGTAAATTCACATCAATATAAAATTGCTGGTCGTCTTTTGTAGAAATAGACTTTTGAATTGTTATACACCAATATGTTTTATCATCGGTAAACAATTTTTTTGCGGTTTTAAGATACTTTTTATGTTGTTTGGTCTTAGTGTAATAGTCAAGTAATTCTTCTGCAATTTGTTTGTTAACAAGATACAAATGAAGGGCAATATTTTCCCAATCAGCAAGGGAACCAGTATTTTTTATCACAGCATTTGCAAAACTGGGAAAATTTGTAATATCTATAGATGTTATTTTATCTAACTTTGGAATGGTACTTTTGTTTGATATTTTGTTGATCAAGGCAATCAGAAAATTTTCAAAAAAATGTATAGATTTAGCAGAGCCTTGCATCTGAGAATCAAAATATTTGAAAAACAGCATAATAGTATTTATGATATTTTCGTCAGATAATGGTGTAACCTTTATTTTCTTAGTTGCGAAATCTACCCAGTCTCTTAATTTGGTATCAATCAAATAGTCGTTAACCGATTCAAGTACATCATAAGGGTTGTTGATCTTAGCATCTGTGGCAGCACGATAAAAAGCCAAAATATCAATCATGATCTCAATAAGGTTTCCTTGCAATAGATTTTCAAGTAGTATCTCTTCAAAGCCACCAAAAGCATCTTCAATTTTTTGCTCGGCTATACTATCGCAGGCTTCCCATTCCTCCATATAACCACTGTGTGGCGGTATATAATTCTCCCAATCAAAATCTTCAAAATTAAGTGCCTCTATTGATTCCATAAAGCTTTTGAACAATACATTTACTTTTTTTGTAAAATCGGAGATATTTATGTTCTTGTCATGAATATCAGGTGCAACTTCCGGAATATATTCTAAAAACATTTTCCGTAAGCTTGGATGTTCAGTAAGAATACTCTTTAAAAATTCTATTTTTATTGAATTTTCCGTTTGTTCAAATAATTTATTAAAACTCATTGGCTAAACATTGTTATTAAAAATTAAATCGTTTCTTTTTGCAATCTTTTCACTTTTTTATAATCGACTGATACTACGGTATCCCCTCATATAAAAAAGGAAAAATCTTATCAAAAATAATTCAATTTAGAGAAATTTTCCTATTCCCGACCAGACACTATCTAATGGAGATTCAAAGTTAAATATTTTAATTGGTCTATTTTTATTATTCCAACTTCTTTAATCAAAAGAATTCCCTGACGCTTGCGCCGGTGGTCAAGAAGAAAGTTTGAAAACCCAAGGTATTTATAAAAATAAAATTCTTTCCGCTTGATATCTCGTACCCTTGGGTCGAGGTATCAAGCGGAAAGAATTTCTCGACCCACTGTGGGATTCCGATGAAATAGCCTGCACTGAGCAAAGTCGAAGTGTCATCCCATTTGTCATTCCCGTGAAAACGGGAAAGGGGGTCTAAATAGTCTTTGGTCAGAAATACACCAAAATTTAAATCGTTTCTTTTTGTAATCTTTTCATTTTTTTATAATCGACTAATACTATGACATTACCTAACCTTCCTACGGAATGGGTTCAGGGTTTGCCCAGAAGTTTAATGCCTTTTATTTTTCCTTAACAATTCGTCTAACAGGAGCTGGAGACTGAATACCTTCTTCTTTTAATTTAGCAAATATTTTTAATGCAATTGCACTATCTGTTTTAAGGGTATCTGAAAAAGTTGTCCAATATAACAAAGCAAAACTCAAACTTCCATTTTCATCATAACCATAAAAATAGGTTTTAGGTGCTGGATTAGATCGTACTCTAGGATCATCTAAAGCCATTTCATTGAATAAAGTGATTACCTTTTCAGGATCAGCATTTGGAGCTGTTTTCATTAATATTTTACTCCTTCTGTCTCGATTACTTAAAGTATAATTAATAACCTTTTTTGAGATCAAATCACCGTTTGGGATAATTGCTTCATAACCTGAATAAGATTTAATATTACTTGACCTAATGCCAATATTGGTAACAATTCCCATTTCCTGATCAATTTCAATAGTGTCTCCAAGGTTGATAGGTCTTTCAAAAGCGAGAATAAGACCTGAGATAAAATTTAAAACAATATTCTGTAGTCCAAAACCAATACCTACACCTAAAGCGCCAAACATCCAACTAAGTTTACTCAAATCTATTCCAGCAGCTGATAGTGCTATATATAAGCCAATGCCAACAACCATTATTCTTAAAACAAGTGAGATAGCTGGAGCAACACCACGGGGAAGTATTTTTATCATCCAATCATCTAAAAAAATGGTAGCTATCAGTTTTGCAAGGATAAGCGTTACAATGAAAATAGTCAAAAAAGAAAGCATTCCACCTAATGAAATCGTCATTTTTCCAATTTCCCAAGTCACCAGCATCAAATCATTGATCCCTGTGAAAATAAATTTATATACATCAAATCCTTTTAAAGTAAACATAAACCAAACAAATAAACCTACCCAGTTTAGAATTGGCCGAACTCTCTGATTGGTTGCGTTAACCATTGTTGATAATGCCTGGATATTATAGTTTTTACGTAGTTTGAAAAATAACAAAACAAGACTGGTAACTATTTTTATAGAAAGATAAACAACTAATCCCAGTACTGTAGATGTAAGAATACCGTTAATTAACAATCCGGATAAACTAACCATTCCAAAAATATTAGCCAAAATTGAAACAATCAAGATTGTTATATAAATTAAAGCAAAAACATTAAATATTTTGTTAATTGGTTCAAATAGTTCAGGTGTTTTTCTTATTATTCTTGCCCCAAGTACAAGTGATATGATTAAAACAATAGCTTCCATGATCATGCCCCATCTTAATAGATTCGTCTTAGAATCCAATAATACTTCATAAGTATGGAAGAGATAAACGAAAAAGATCAAATAAAGAAAGAGTCTAAATCTTTTATTTGTAAGTTTTGGTAATAAGATTATAGTTCCAATTAAAATCAATAAAATATGAAGCTCAGCAAATGCAGGAACAAGCCTATCATAGAAAAATGCTGAAATTAATATTCCTAGAACTACAGAAGCGGATATAGGGTTGGAAAGAACGACCTCTGCCTGTTTTTCGATTGGATTTATCAATTCATTTACATGATTTTTCCAGTTACTGTTTACTCTGAATATTAGCGCAAGAACTGTTAATATAAAAAGAATTTGCAATATTGCAGTTTTAGAATTTTGTGATATAAACTCATTTATTTGATCCTTATTCTTTTTTAATCCTGATTGAATCCGATCTGAAAAACTATTAGATTTTACTGTTGTTGAATCCAAAACCGTTATTCCTACATTTTTAGACTTCCAAATAGGCTCACTATCAAAAACAAAATAATCTTTTTGTATTTGGAGTTCAGCTAACCCAATCTCTGTTATTGCTTCATCAATAGTTAATATCTGTTTTGTTAGTTCTTTTTGAATGCTAAAAACACTATTCAATCGTTCATAGGTTGCTTGTGAAATTTCTTGAAGTGTTTGGATAATATATTCCAGACTTGTAAGAATATCTTTAGATTCATTTGTACTTACAAGTTTTTCCTTTGCCTTTCTCCATTTATTTAATGCAAGATCTATTTCATCATGAATATTAGTTACCTCTTCCGTACGGTCTTTAAGAATACTTTGCGCATTTCTTACATTTGAATGATACTCTTTCCATTCTATTTTGCTTACTTTTAGATCTCTACGGTTCATATGATCTATAAGTTTCAAAAGAGAATCTTTATTGTTTTTAATTTCTTCAAATGCAAGATTTAGTAAGGAATCAACTTCAATAATTTTAGCACTAGGTTTAAGAATTTCCCTTAATTTAATAATTCGCTGGTCTAATATTTCTGATTCCTCTGAAATATTACCAATAGAAATAGCTTTATCAATTACTTGAGTGCTATCAGTTACCTGAATATCTTTGCTTTGACCTTGTACTCTAAAAAATAGGAATACTGTGAATAAAAAAAATAGGAATGTAGACTTGTAAAAGTTCTTAGTATTATGTTTCATATATTTTGTGCCGTAATAATTTTTTATAAAAAAATCTTTAGCAAAATAATAAAAAATAATGCAATACAAAGTTTATGATTGTTTTTTTTAGTTAAACGCTACCAATGATTATTGGTATTGAAAAGTATTAGGTAGATTTAGCTTAATAAATTAAGACGGGATTAATGTCTCAACCTTTTTTTAACGTTTGACAATTAACGAAAGATTTATATGTTAAAAATTTTATTAACAACTCTTCAAACTTGCTAATAGCAGTGTGTTTTTTTAAAAAAATATTGAACGATACATGAAACTGATTGGTAATAAAATATTACAAAATAATATGATTTCTGTTGATATTTCTTTTGTAGATAAAGATGAATTCTATTTGGTCCTTTGCAGCCTGATTTAAAAAGAATGGGGACTAATACCTCGGTTAGATCTTTGTGAATCTACAGAGCCACTGAGTTCACCCCGTTCTTTTTTATTAACAAAGTTATACTTATTAACAAAGAAAAAAGTAAGCAAAAAAGAAATTTCAACATCAACATCATCATCTTTTTAAATTCTTCTTTTCTTTAAATATAACTTTACAAATCTAAAGGTAGAACCATCGAGGTATTTCGCTGGTTTCACACCCAATCGAGTTGGGCACATGTTTTGATCTGAAGATCAAAATTTGAAATTTATTATTTAGATCCCCTTTTAGGGGATGACATTTTATCGGATACCCCGACCCAGAGGGGTGAGTAATTCTTTTTGATTAAATAAAAAAAGAATTACTTCTCCTGTAGAAGGAACGAGCCTATATGCTTGTCAATAAATTATAAAATGAGATACTTCGATTCCGCTAGATAGAAAGCAATTTTTATGAATAATCAGATGTACCTTTTATATAGTCATGGAGAAAATTCTGGTATCCGGTTTGTTTTCAATAAGTTTAAGATCAAATGCCATACATATATTCCGAACGAACATCCTTCCTTCTTCTTTTACTAAAACTTTGTCGTTTGTAAGATCAATCAATCCGTCATCTATAATTTCCTGAAGTCGGTTTAGTATTTCTTTTTTAACTTTCTCAGTTAAATCGATATCCCAACTGGTTTCCATATTACACATCAAATTTAAAATATGCTTTCTGATGATCAGATCCTTATTTGTTAATAAATGTCCTTTGAAAATGGGAAGAGTACCTTGGTTTACTTTTTTGGTATAGGCTTCCAAAGTCTTTTCATTCTGGGCAAAAGCATACCAGGAATCACTAATGGAAGACATGCCTAAACCAATCATTAATTGTGTTTTTCCCGCTGTATAACCCATAAAATTACGATGTAACTTTTTGTTTTTCATGGCTTTGTAGAGAGGATCGCTTGGTAATGAAAAATGATCCATACCTATTTCAATATAACCTGCATCAAAAAATAATTGCTTACCAAGTTCGTATAAAAAACGTTTTTCATTTTCTTTTGGTAAATCGTTTTTGTCAAAACCTCTTTGTCCTACACCTTTGATCCATGGTACATGTGCATAGCTGTAATAGGCAATTCTATCCGGTTTTAAAGCGATGGTCTTTTTAATTGTATTTCTGATGCTTTTTTCCGTTTGTAACGGAAGTCCAAAAATCAGATCATGGCTAATGGATGTATAACCAATTTTTCTTGACAAATCATTTACTTTTTTAACCTGCTCAAAACTTTGCACTCTGTGTATTGCCTTTTGTACCACAGGGTCATAATCCTGAATGCCAAAACTATTTCTTCGAGAGCCTAGATCGTAAAGCGTTTGTAATTGTTCTTCGGTAGTATGATTTGGGTGACCTTCATAACTAAATTCAAAATCTGTAAATTTATCAGCTCTTTTAAAAATGCCGTTAATCAATAGTTTTAAATTAGCAGAAGAAAAAAAAGTAGGTGTTCCTCCTCCTAAATGGATTTCTCTTATTTTTGGTCTTTTGATGAGCAGATCACAATATATATTCCATTCTTTTAAAACCGTAGTGATATATGGTTCTTCAACACTGTGGCGTTTTGTAATACGTTTATGGCAGGCACAAAATGTACACAAACTTTCACAAAATGGCAAATGAATATATAAACTAATTCCTTCGGTATCATTACTTTCATTAAAAGATTTGACCACAGATTTTTCCCAATTGGCTAGTGAAATACCTTCTTTATCCCAAAACGGTACGGTTGGATAGCTTGTATATCTCGGACCAGGAATATTATATTTTTGGATTAGATTCTTCATTTAATTATATGCTATAAATTAATTCTTTATTCAGAATTTAACTCAGAAGTCATAACTATTTATATTCTTTCACCGCATCAATAAATGCTTGTACATGATCTAATGGAATATTTGGTAAAATACCATGACCTAAATTAACAATATATTTATCTTTACCAAAATCGTTGATCATTTGGGTAACCAATCTTTTAATTTCTTTTGGTGGAGACAACAGTCGGGTGGGGTCAAGGTTACCTTGTAAAGTCACGCTATTATTGGTGAATTTTCTTGCTATTTGTGGAGAAATAGTCCAGTCAACACCTAATGCAGAAACATTTGATTTGCTCATTTCTTCTAAAGCATACCAACATCCTTTTGCAAAAGATATAACTGGTGCACTTTCTTTTAAAGCTTCAATAATCTGTTGGATATACTTCCAAGAAAACTCCTGATAATCTACCGGTGATAACATTCCTCCCCATGAATCGAATATTTGTACCACATCTACTCCAGCTTTTACCTTTTCTTTTAAATAAGCGATAGTGGTATCTGTTATTTTTTGCAATAAAGTATGTGCTGCAATAGGTTGGGTAAAACAAAACTCTTTGGCTTTATCAAATGTTTTAGATCCTTGTCCTTGAACGCAATAGCATAGAATAGTCCAGGGAGAACCTGCAAATCCAATAAGTGGAATTTCATTATTTAGCATCTCCTTGGTTAGTTTGATAGCATCCATTACATATCCTAAAGTTTCCTGAATGTCAGGTACAACGGTCTGATCCACATCTTTTTGTGATCGAATAGGGTTAGGTAAATAAGGACCCAAGCCTTCTTCCATTTCGAAAGGAATATTCATTGCCTGTGGAATAACCAGTATATCCGAAAACAAGATTGCAGCATCCATTCCATACCTGCGAATGGGCTGTACAGTGATTTCAGCGGCTAATTCAGGAGTCTGACAGCGAGTAAAAAAATCATATTTTTTACGAATTGCCATAAATTCAGGCAAATATCTACCTGCCTGTCGCATCATCCAAACTGGAGGACGTTCAACAGTTTCACCCTTTAATGCTTTTAAAAATAGATCGTTTTTCATTTTTGTAAAATTTTGTTTTGAGTATTAGGTATCAGGTATCAGGTATCAAGTATTAGGTATCAAGTATCTGGTATCAAGTATTAAGGTTTTCTGTACTTTAGTTACTTTTTAAATATTTATTAAAATTCACAAGTTTTTTCTGAATCAAGGATAATTTTTCGATACATTCATTAAAGGGTTTTTCTCCAATATATCCAATTTCATGTGCTATAATTAATTGGGTTTCTAATTCAAAGGAAGATCCAATGGCTATTGAAATAAATCTAGAAAAATCTTTATTTGTGTTCCTTCCGGCTCCTTCTGCAATATTAGATGGAATAGAAACAGATGCTCTATTTATTTGAGAAATTATTCCATAAATTTCTGATTTTGGAAATGAGTTTGTTAGTTTATAAATAGTAATGCTAAGATCTTTAGCTTCTTTCCAAATTGTTAATTCTTTGAAATTATGCATATTAAATAGTGTTATTAGTAAGTTCTAAATATCAATTCAAAATCATTTCGTAAAAATTATATTAATAACTCACCCATTTAGTGCTTGGTCGGAAATACACCAAAATTCAAATTGTTTCTTTTTGCAATCTTTTAATTTTTTTATAATTACCTGATACTATGGCATCATTTCATATAAAAAAGTAAAAATCTTATCAAAAATTTTTCAATTTAGAAAGATTTGTCTATTTCCGACCAAGCACTATTTAGATAAAATTCAAATGCCAATTACTTGATACTTGATACCAGTTACCTGCTACTTTCTACTACTATTACTAACAGCTTTCATTCCCTTTTCCACTGCTTTTTTAATTTTAGTCAAATCCTCCTCATTCAATTTTGTGGACAAAAACCAGGATTCAAATTGAGAAGGAGGTAGGAACACCCCATTTTCAATCATTTTCCAAAAGAATGTTTTGAATTTACTTGTATCACTGGTTTGGGCTGTTTTAAAATCAATAACTTTTTCTTTAGTAAAGAAAGGGTTGATCATTGATCCAAAACGGTTTACCTGTAAATCAACTTTATATATTTTAGCGGCATCTAATAAAATAGTTTCAATTTCTTCTGCTGTTTTTTCAAACTTTTTATAGGGATCTTTTTTCTTTAATTCTTTCAAAGTTGCAATTCCGCAAGCCATTGCAATAGGGTTACCTGAAAGTGTTCCTGCCTGGTACATATCTCCTAATGGAGAAACCATTTCCATGATTTCATTTTTTGCTCCATAAGCACCAACTGGGAAACCACCACCTACAACTTTTCCTAAGCAGGTGATATCAGCTTCAATACCTAATAACTCCTGAGCTCCACCAAATTTAGAACGAAATCCGGTCATCACTTCATCCACTATTAACAAAATATTGTGTTCTTTGGTAAGGGTTCTCAATTCCTTGATAAATGCTGAACTTGGTTGTATAACACCCATATTACCTGCAATAGGTTCAATGATTACTGCTGCAATATCTTTATGTTTTGTTATTTGCTTTTTAACACTTTCAATATTATTAAAATCGGCTATTAGTGTATTTTTTACAGCTTCATCTGGTACTCCTTTACTACCCGGAATACTCAGTGTAGCTAACCCAGAGCCTGCAGCTACCAATAAAGCATCTGAATGGCCATGATAACAACCCGCAAATTTTATGATCTTATTATTTCCGGTAAAAGCTCTTGCCAAACGAATTGCACTAAGAACTGCTTCGGTACCCGAATTCACAAAACGAACTTTATCCATTCCCGGAAAAGCCTTACAAACTATTTCTGCTAAATCAATTTCACCTTTTGTGGATGCACCAAAAGTAGTACCTTTTTTCAATGCCTTTTTAACAGCATTTTCAACTTTTTTATTTCTATGACCCAATATCATTGGTCCGTAGGATAAAACCAGATCAATATATTCATTATCATCTACATCATAGATCTTACTTCCTTTAGCTTTTTTTATAAATATAGGAATACCACCAACAGATTTAAAAGCTCTTACCGGTGAATTAACTGCTCCTACCAAATGCTTTAGCCCTTTGGTATAGTATTCAAGTGATTTTTCTATTTTCATTTTTTTTATTTTCAGTGGATTACTGAAGATTAAGGGTTCTTAATAATACCATTAAACAAATATATTTAATGATTCAATAATAATTTGGCTACATCTTTGGCAAAATACGTGATAATGATATCAGCACCAGCTCTTTTCATGGATAACAAACTTTCCATCATTACGCGTTCTTCATCAATCCATCCTTTTTCACCGGCTGCTTTGATCATGGCGTATTCACCGCTTACATTATAACAAGCAACAGGTCGGTCAAAGTTATTTTTAATATCTCTGATAATATCTAAATAGGATAGTGCCGGTTTTACCATTAAAATATCAGCACCTTCCTGATCATCAAATGTTGCTTCCCGTAAAGCTTCATCTCTATTGGCAGGATCCATTTGATAAGTTCTTCTGTCTCCAAATGAAGGCGCAGAATCTGCAGCATCTCTAAACGGTCCATAAAAAGCAGAGGAATATTTTACGGCATAAGACATGATAGGTATGTTTTGAAAACCAGTTTGGTCTAAAGCTTCTCTAATTGTCGCTATCATACCATCCATCATGCATGACGGGGCAACCATATCGGCACCAGCCTTTGCATGAGAGATAACCTGTTTTGCCAAATTAATAAGTGTGGCATCATTGTCAACATCCTGGTCATGGATTACTCCACAGTGACCATGACTGGTATATTCGCAAAAGCATACATCTGTAATTACATAAAGATCTGGATGATTAATTTTGATTAAACGAATTGCTTTTTGAATAATACCTTTATCATTCCATGTTTCACAACCAATTTCATCTTTATGTGATGGTATTCCGAAAAGAATTACAGCAGGAATTTTTAAGGCAACAATTTCATCTAATTCTTTGGGCAATTTATCTAGTGAATATCGTTTAACTCCTGGCATAGAAATAATTTCATCCTCAATGTTTTCACCTTCTTCAATAAACAACGGATAAATCAAATCGTCAATATTCAATCGATTTTCTCTAACTAGTCTTCGGATATTTTCTGTCCTGCGTAGTCGTCTTGTTCTATTTATCATAATGGGTAATTTATGTAAGATGCTCATTTACTGCTTTTAATATACTCTCAGCTGTAGGTGTTTTGGCAGTAATAATATTTTTAAAATATTTTTTTGCCTCAGAAGCAGTTGTATCTCCAATACAAAAAGCTGGTTCTTCTCCTGCTGTGTTTACCGTTAAATAACTCTCAATAGCCGATGGGCTAAAAAATAGAATCCCTTTGTATTTTGGGTCAATTTTTCTTGGAGTTAAATTTGTTTTATAGCTTTCTATTTCATTAACCTGAATATCATTTTTGGTCAGTATATCAGGTAGTTCATCTCTTCTTATGTTTCCACAGAAAAAAGTAACTTCTTTGGTTGTTAGGTTTTCTATCAAGTAATTAGCAAGTTTTGCAGCTGAATTTTCTACATGTTTCACTTTGCCAATATTTCTTTCGATCAAACGCTTGGTTCTGCGTCCCACACAATAAATATTTGTAAAATGTAATTCTGATTTATCAAAACTATTTAAAACAGATTCTACAGCACTTTGACTGGTAAATATTATATTTTCAATAGGGTGTTTTACAATATTTAGTTTTAGTCTATTGTATTGAATAGATATAAAATCACTCATATTAATTCCAATAGAAGAATTCAATGTGCTTGTTTGGTTAATGGAGAGGTTTTTTGTGGAAAAGATCAATGTTTCTTTTTCAATGTCATGTTCCTGTCGCATTATTTTTTTACCTCCTCTGTCTAAAATAAACTTTGCTGCAAATTGTGCTATATCTGTGGTATGATCAATTGGTACTTCCTTGGAAAATTCAAGTTTATTAGAACCATCCGGACTAAAAACAGCCCCTTTAAATTTGAGTTCTTCTTCATTAATGGTAGCTAAGGCTGCAATAGGAGCAGAGCACCCGCCATCTAAAGCATTTAAAAATTCACGTTCAATGGTGGTACAAATTTCTGTTTCTTTATCATTTAATTCTTGACAGATCGTAATAATCTCTTTATTTTTTTCTAAAGCAGCAATCATCACAGCTCCTTGTGCAGGAGCAGGGATCATCCAATCTAATTTTAAATTATTTTTGGGTAATAATTTAATTCTTTTCAATCCTGCCAAGGCAAAAATTGCTCCATCCCAATCGTTATCTTTTAGCTTTTGCAATCGAGTGTTCAGATTCCCTCTAAGATCAGTAGTTTTGTGGTTTGGATATCTATATAGCCACTGTGCTTTTCTTCTTAAACTTCCGGTTGCTATGATCGCAGTTTTATTTGCAAAAAAATCTTCATTGTTCTTTAAAACCAGTACATCGTTAAAATTGCCTCTTTTAAGTACTGCAGCCTGTACAATTCCTTTGGGTAGATTGGTAGGGACATCCTTTAAAGAATTTACAGCAATATCAATTTTATTATTTAATAAAGCTGTATCTAAATTTTTGGTAAAAACACCTGTAGTGCCTATTTTATAGATTGGTTTGTTTAAAACTTCATCACCTATTGAATCAATTTTAATGATTTCAGTTTTATATTCAAGGTGGTTTAATTGTTCGGCAACAATATTTGCTTGCCATAAAGCTAACTCGCTTGAACGAGTCCCAATCCGTATTATTTTATCCATATTTTTAGTTTTCAACCTCTACCTTAAAAACCTTTTTCATTATTTGAATGGTTTGATTGGCATGTTCATTGTCTTCTTTTAAATGCAATGCAAATTTTGAAACGATCTTATTGATAATTGCCGAACTAATTTTTTCGGCATGATTTGTATTAAAATTCTGATATTTCTTTGCCTGCAAAAATATGGCATCTTTTTGTATATTCTCTAATGATTTTTTTAAAGAATTGATTGCAGGTGTATTTTTTCTAAAATGTAACCAGTCTAAAAATTCTTTTTTATGTTTTTGAATGATCTTTTCAACTAAAGGAATTTGCTTTTTTCTGTCCTCAATTGTGCTCTTTGTTTTTTGGGATAATAAATCTACATTTATCAAGGTTTTATAATCTAAAAGATCGACATCTAATGCAACATTTCTGGGAATGGAAAGATCAATAATTAATTGCCTTTTATTCGATTGAAGCTGAAAAGTATAAATTGTTGGAGATGGGGAACTGGTCGCTACAATAAGAACATCTGCTTTAGAAATTTCTTGGTCAAGGTCTTTGTGATCTTTTGACTGTAAACCAACTTCTTTTGCTAGTTCAACAGCAATGTTATTTGTTCTGTTGATAATTGTTGTATTGCTATTTTTCAGATACTTAGTGCAACTTTTAGCAGTGCTACTACCTATTTTACCTAATCCGTATATCAATATGTTAAGATCGTTATGATTTGTATAATGGTCTTTGATATATTGTATTGCAGCATATGAAACCGTTGTTGTTCCTGTACTTAATGTAGTTTTATTTTTTACTTCTTTGCTTGCCTGCAAAGCAATATTATATAACCTTTCAATATAATTATTGGTGGTTCCTATTTTTTTTGCATGTTGAAAAGAACCTTTTAGCTGACCAACAATTTCATAATCACCAATGATCTGACTATCTAAACCTGTAGCGATATTAATAAAATGCTCAATGGCATCATTGCTTTTGTATACATAGGAAACTTTAGCAAATTCATCAATAGAGCCTTTTGAATATTTGCATAGTAAGGAAATAAATTCATAAGGGTTTTTTGCAAAACCCATGATCTCTGTTCTGTTACAAGTTGAAATAATTATAACTCCAGAAATATTTGATTCTTTTGCTTCTAATAATAATTTTTCCTGATTTTCAACACTTAGGCTAAATTTACTACGTATAGAAACATCTGCCTTTTTATAGCTTAATCCTATTACATAAAAAGAATCTATTGTTATATCTTCAATCATAAAATGAGTAAAAAAAATCATGTAAAAATAACTACATATTTCCATCTAAAATGTCGATTGAATTGAAAAAAGTATCGCTATAAAATTTTTAATTTTTTTGTTGTATTCTTTATAAGAATATTATATTTGTTTGCTGTTAACTGTTTAAAATCACACATTAATTTGAGCAAAAAAGGCGTTCTTTTGGTAAATTTAGGCTCTCCTAAATCAACTAGTACAAAAGATGTTAGGAGGTATTTAGATGAATTTTTGATGGATGAAAGGGTAATTGATATTCCTTACTGGAAACGATTTTTGCTTATCAAAGGAATTATTTTAAATATCCGTCCAAAAAAATCGGCAGAAGCCTATAAAAAGATCTGGCAAAAAGAAGGTTCGCCATTAGTAGTAATCTCTGAAAAGTTTAAAAGAAAACTCGAAGCTAAATTAGAAATTCAAGTTGCTTTGGGTATGCGATATGGAAGTATAAATATGTCTATACGTAAAGGGATGCAGGATTTGTTTGATCAAGGAGTAGATGATGTTTTGTTGATACCTCTTTACCCACATTATGCCATGTCTTCTTTTGAAACGGTGGTTGAAAAGGCAAAGGATATCAAGTTGAAATATTTTCCCGGAATTAATTTGGATGTAATGCCGACTTTTTATAATCAAAAAGATTATATTAAGATTATGGCTAATAATTTAATAGATCATTTGGAAGGTTTTGATTATGATCATCTTTTATTTTCTTATCACGGAATCCCTGAACGTCATATTTTAAAATCTGATCCAACGAAAAATCATTGTAAAATTGACGGTACCTGTTGTGATATTCAATCAATAGCTCATGAAACTTGTTACAGACACCAATGCTTTGAAACTACTGAAGAAATTGTTAAACTTTTAGAATTGAAAGAAGGTACTTACAGTAATTCATTTCAATCAAGATTGTTAAAAGATCCCTGGTTAAAACCTTATACAGATTTTGAACTAAAAAAGTTTCCTAAAAAAGGCATAAAAAAATTAGCTGTAATCGCTCCATCTTTTGTTACAGATTGTTTGGAAACTTTGGAGGAATTGAGGATAAGAGGTAAAGAAGATTTTTTAAATGCAGGAGGTACTCAATTTAAATATATACCTTGTATTAATGATAATGATGATTGGGTAGATGTTATGTGTAAATGGGTGAAAAATTGGGAAAATGTAGGAATTGTTAATTAAAGAAAGATGGATTATTTATATATAAAATCTCTACATATTATTTTTGTAACCACTTGGTTTGCAGGATTATTTTATATTATTCGGCTTTTTATTTATTTTAAAGAAGCAGAAGAGAAAGAAGAACCTGCTAAAGCAATTTTAAAAGAGCAATACACACTAATGACCAAAAGATTGTGGTACATTATCACTTGGCCTTCAGCAGTTTTAGCAACAATATTTGCAGTATGGTTATTGGTATTACAGCCTTTTTGGTTACAAGCTAACTGGATGCTAATCAAGCTGGTATTTGTAGCATTGTTGTTTGCCTACCATTGGTCTTGTCAGATTATGTACAATCAGATGGAAAAAGGGGATTTAAAATACTCATCATTTTTTTTGCGAATATGGAATGAAGTTGCAACAATTATTTTGTTTGCTTGTGTTTTTTTAGTTATTTTAAAAAATTCATTGGGATGGATTTTTGGTGTAATTGGAATTGTTGGTGTATCTGTGGCTTTAATGTTAGGAATAAAACTTTATAAAAGAATAAGAAGTAAAAAAAGCTGGGATAAGAATGACTAAAAAGCAAAAACTCTATATTGGAATTGTTTTTGACCTTATGGGAATGATTTCATATGTGTTTCCTGTTGCAGATGTAGTTTGGGCACCAGTTTCTGCATATTTGGTAACCAAATTATACAAAGGAAATGTGGGTAAAGTAGGAGGGGTAATATCCTTTTTGGAAGAGGCAATTCCAGGTCTCGATTTTTTTCCAACCTTTACCTTAGTATGGTTGTATGTATATAAATGGAAGAAAAAAGAGTAGATTCTTTTTATAAATTTTCAGTCTTTTAAGTTAAATAATTTTCCCAGTCCAAGACGATAAATCATTTTTTTTTCAAAAGCCCAAAAGAATTTAAATTGTCCGAAAAGCCAACCTACTAATGGTAGTGTTATTTGATAAATAGGAAATATCAATAATATTCTTAACATTAAATACAAAATATAAGGTTCAGTTGTCTCAGCACTTAATCCAAAAAACTCGGTAACGGGTTTAGCTACCCAAGTTGCAAAAGATCCATTCAAACTAAAAACTATAATAATAGCAACCACCTGCCAATTAGATGTTAATCCCCAACGTTGTTTCAACTTTTTCATTTAGAAATAAATTTTTGTAAAAATAGTATTTTTTTACTGTTAAAAATTTACAAAACAAAAAGCTTTCCTTAAGAAAGCTTTTTGTTTTGTAAATAATAAATAGATGAACTAGTTAAACAATCCCGAAAGTAAATTTGTTATTCCTCCTGATTGTTTTCCCATATTACCAACAAGTTTGGCAAGATCATCAATGGTGTCATCGTTGTTATCGAAACCTTGAATTCTAGATGCAATATCCTTTTGGGCATCATTGTCATCGCCTAGTAAACCTCCTAGCATACTTTGAAGTCCACCTTGGTCAGAAACATTACTACTTAGCATTTGTTTACCTAAATATCCCATTACAAAAGGTGCTGCAGCTTTCATTATGTTTGTTGCTGCTCCAAGATCAATACCACTTGATTTACTAACAGCATTTGCAGCATTACTCTCCTGACCACCAAAAGCATGTCCTAAGATATTTCCGCCATCTTTCATTACGTTATCATCTATTCCGCTACCACCTAATATGCTACCAATATTATCTAAAATACCACCACTGTGATTTGAGCCGCCCAAAGCTTTAAGTAAACCCGAGGCTCCTCCTGATGAGGATGCATTATTACCCAATGCACCTAAAATCATAGGTAATGCTGCACCTAAAGCTGATGCTGTACTTGCTTTGTTTAAACCCATCTGATTGCTCATTCCATTGATAAGTTCTTTACCCATACTACTATTTAATAGATCTAAAATTCCACTCATAATATAAATTTTTTGGTTAATGATTTGATTGAACGTAAAAATACAAAATTTATTTATTACCTTCCGGGAAAATTTAAAACCAAATGAAAAAGCTAGCTCTACACTGGAAGATTTTATTAGGGATGATGCTTGGTATTTTACTAGGTTTCACTGCATCAAGTATAGATGGAGGTGAAGAGATTGTTCAAGACTGGGTAAAGCCTTTTGGAACAATCTTTATCAATTCTTTAAAGTTAATTGCAGTTCCGTTAATTCTTGGTTCTTTAATTAAGGGTGTATCAGACCTTAAAGATATTTCCAAGCTATCAAAAATGGGTGGTAAGACAATTTTGATATATATATTAACAACAGTTATAGCCGTTTCTATTGGATTATTTTTGGTAAATACCATTAAACCAGGAAATTCAATTTCAGAAAAAACCAGAACAGAATTGGTTGGTAGCTATACGGAAAGTACGCAAAAGTATAAAGATGAAGCCGCAAGTCAAAAGGATAGTGGTCCGCTTCAGGCTTTGGTAGATATGGTTCCTCAAAATATTATTGGAGCTGCTGGAGAAAACAAGAATATGTTACAAGTTATTTTCTTTGCTATATTTTTTGGCGTTGGACTTATTTTGATTCCGGAGGATAAATCAAAACCTGTAAAAGATTTTTTTGATGGTTTTAATGAGGTAATCTTAAAAATGATCGATCTGATCATGCTTGCCGCTCCTTATGGCGTTTTGGCATTG
>JADGEA010000405.1 GCA_016744615.1 Flavobacteriaceae bacterium | reverse complement strand
TTTTATTTATCTGATTATCAATATAATATACGAATAATTAATAATAAAACAACTTAAATTCAAAGAAATTAACTTAAAAAAAGTGTGCGTTTGCCCTGTCCATTTTACTTGTTTATAAAACCATTTATTAAATTCAATGTATCTTTGCCGCCGCATATAGAAATGGGTAAAAGATTAATATATCATTTCTACAATTATAATTTATGACATTTAAATCTTTAGGATTATCAAATGCTTTGTTAAAAGCAATCAATAAAAAAGGTTACCTTGAGCCTTCCGCAATTCAGGAAAAAGCAATTCCATTAATTTTAGAAGGAAAAGATGTTTTAGCATCGGCACAAACAGGAACGGGAAAAACGGCAGGATTTACTTTGCCAATGTTGCAACTTCTAACCACACAAAGCAAATGGAAAAGAAGACCATTACGCGCTTTGGTTTTAACACCTACCAGAGAGCTTGCAGCACAGGTTTACAATAATGTAAGAGAATATGGAGAGTTTGTTGATGTCAGATCTACCGTAATATTTGGTGGTGTAAATGCAAAACCTCAAATTTCAACTTTAAGAAACGGAGTAGATATATTGGTGGCAACGCCAGGTAGATTATTAGATCTACATAACCAAAAAGCATTATCCTTAGCAAGAATTGAAATTTTAGTTCTGGATGAGGCTGATCGTATGCTGGATATGGGATTTTTACGAGATATTAAAAAAATACTTGCCCTGATGCCTAAGAAAAGACAAAATTTGTTGTTTTCGGCAACTTTTTCAAATGAGATAAAAAAACTGGCAGGTAATTTTTTAGACCACCCGGTAATGGTAGAGGCAACTCCCGAAAACACAACTGCTGAAAAAGTAGATCAAAAAGTGTATCGTGTTGATAAAAGTAAAAAAACTGCTATGATCATTCAGTTGATTTCGGATGGGAACTGGGAGCAGGTTTTGGTATTTACAAGAACCAAACACGGCGCAAATAAATTGTGTAAAAAAATGATTGGTCATGGTATCACTGCCATGGCAATTCATGGAAATAAAAGTCAGACTGCCAGAACCAAGGCGCTTGCCGGGTTTAAAAAGGGTGAAGTCCGGGTTTTGGTAGCAACCGATATAGCAGCACGAGGATTGGACATACCTTTATTACCCCATGTAATCAATTTTGAATTGCCAAATGTGCCGGAAGATTATGTGCACAGAATTGGTCGAACAGGTAGGGCTGGAGCTAGTGGAGAAGCAATTTCTTTAGTGGCTCAGGAAGAAAAGGATTATTTAAAAGATATTGAGAAGTTGCTTAATTTTCGAATTCCAAGTGAAATTGTTAAGGGTTTTGAACCAGATACAGCATCGGTGACAGAAAAAAAGAGCCCTAATGATTCAAGATATCAAAATTTTAAAAGAAAAGGAGAGAATAGAAATTATAACAGAAAACCCAACAGGCGAAATAAAAAATCTTAATTTTATTTTGGATTTTTACTTTTTGATTCAATAATAAAAACAAAAGGTAAATTGAATTTAGTTCCTGTAGGTTTTGTTTCTAAAATGGAAGGATTGTATTTTGGAAGATTTTTCACTAAACTTATTGCTTTTTCTTCGAATATTAGATGAGGTTCACGGGCTTTGATATCAATAATCTCTCCATTTTTATTTACCCTAAATTGTGTATAAACAGTGACTTTATCACCTTCTAAATAATGATATGATTTCACAATACTATCCAATTTAACTGAATAAGGTTGTGTATTTTGACCAATGATTTGAGTAGAGATCGATAAAAATAAAAAAAACAGAAATTTTGAAAATCATAGTATGATAGAGGTTTTTGAATTTCATATTGCTGAAATTCAAAATTTTAGACCTTACTTAAATTATTGTAAGCCTTGATTTTTTTCATCAAGAATTGTGGAGTATATCATGAATACCAAAGCAAATAAAAGATAAATGGGTAAAATAAATAAAATATCTATTCGACCGGCATAACAGGGCAAACGCACACTTTTTTTAAGTTAATTTCTTTGAATTTAAGTTGTTTTATTATTAATTATTCGTATATTATATTGATAATCAGATAAATAA
>JADGEA010000174.1 GCA_016744615.1 Flavobacteriaceae bacterium | reverse complement strand
CATTTTCTATCTCTGCATGTTTTATCCATCTTCGATCTAAAGATACGTCATTAAGGAAAACTTCTTTCACAAAAATATTTTCTTTAGAATAATTATCGGTCATGATTTTTAAAGTATAATCACCCATATTAATTTCTGCATTTTCAAAAAGAGGAGATCCCAGTTGGTAAATATCTGTTCCGGCTATTGGATATATTCCTAAAGAACTAAAAATATACCATGCCGAAAGTGTTCCTGCATCATCGTTTCCATCTATTCCGATATAGTCATCTTCATACTTGTTTTTTAAGATCCATCTCACCCATTTTTGGGTCAGGTCAGGTCAGGTCTGCCGGCATCATTAAATAAATATACTGCATGAATATCCGGTTCGTTTCCGTGCCAATAATAATTATCTGGAATCCATGTTGCTAACTGAGGTTTTGATAATTTAAAAAAATCATTCAATTCATTCACAAAATAATCTTCACTTTCAAACAAGGTAATTAGTCCTATGGGATCAAAAGGAACAGCCCAGCGCCATTGCAAGGCACTGCCTTCAACATAGCCTCTAGTATATTCTTCATCCCAATCTGTATAGGTCAATTGAAGAGGATCAAATTTTTCAACAAAAGTGCCATCTATTTTTCTAGATTGAAAGTATTGGGTTTCCGGATTCCATACATTTTTATAGTTTAAGGATTGTTTGGTGAAGAATTTATAATCTTCTAGATGGTTTAATTCTTTAGCTAGTAAGCTGATAGAGTGATCTGCCCAGGCATATTCCATGGTTTTTGCAACAGATTCATCTCCCAGTTCATTCGGACAATAACCGTATTTTATATATCCTTCAATCCCTCTTCTTCCTGAAGCCTCAGAACCTTTTGGAGTTGGAGCTAGGGCAACTTTTTTCATTGTTTGATAAGCAAAATCAACATCAAAATCTCTAATCCCTTTTAAATAAGCTTCTGTAATGGTCATATCTGCCGGTGAACCAAGCATAGATCCGGTATAACCGTTTCCGGAAGGCCACCTTGGTAAGCTGCCTCCCTGTTTTGCCATTTGCACCAAGGATACCATCATATCTCTTTGTCCTTCTCTAGCGATCAGATTGAATAGCGGATGAATGGTTCTAAAAGTATCCCATAAAGAAAGATCTGTATAATAATTGAAATCATTTACCTGATGGATCTTATTATCAAAACCTATATAATCTCCATTAACATCATTAAAGATAGTTGGCATTTGAAAACTTCTATAAAGTGCGCTGTAGAAAATTTTGTGATCGGTTTCAGAGCCTCCGTTTATTTTTATAAGAGAAAGTTTATCCTCCCAGTTTTGTTTTGCTTTTTCAACTATTTCATCAAAGGATTGATCCCCAACTTCTTTATCCAGATTTAATCTGGCATTTTCAATACTTACATAAGATATCCCTACTTTTATATTTATTTTTTGATCATTAAAACCTATGTTTACGATTAAATTATCACCGGTTGCTGTTTTACTATTATTTGTAAATTTTGTTCCATTCCAGATACCATATTTAGAAAAACTTTGGTCAAACTTTGCAACAAAATAAACTTTTTGGCCATTATATCTTCCTGCAAAAGTGCCAAATGTTCTAACAGATCCTTCTATTTCTTTTTGATCAGGATAGACCTTTACGCTTCCATCTTTGGCTCCCCTATCACCTGTGGAATTTGTTACCTTTATCAGGATACTGTTATTTGTATTTTCTGTAAAAGTGTAGCGATGAAGTCCTGTTCTTTCTGTGGCAGTTAATTCGGATAAGATATTTTCATCCTTAAATTTTACGTTGTAATATCCTGGAAAAGCAGTTTCATTATTATGAGAAAAATGATGGTAAAAATCTTTTTGATAATCAATTTTAGAAGATAGAGTAGAGGTTGGAGTAAATAGAAAATGACCACCATCTGTAGCACCTGTACCAGCAAGTCGGGTATGGCTAAATCCTAGCATTCTGTTATCTCCATAATAATAACCGGAAGTATTTAAGGCCTTTTTATCCGGAATCAATAAATTGTTATCTGGAAATAATGAGATCGTTTCCGGACTTAACCGAACCATTCCAAACGGTACCGTTGCACCCGGGAAATTCATACCACAAACCCATGCAGGAAACCCTCCCGTTCCAATAAAGTTATTGACCAATTTACCATAATGGGCAGGTTTAAAAGAATCATTTTTATTCTCAGGGGCAGGATTTACAATACTTGAATATTTTAACCAGATTCCAATTATTACAAGGAGAGAAATTGAGATTAGTACTCCTAATGTAAATAGAAAATATTTTATTATTTTTTTAAATAAAGACCTCATTTTTTTAAAAACCGACTATTTTTTTATGGTAAAATGATCCACAATTTCACCTTTTTTATTGTAAGTTGTGTATTTTAAAACATTTTTATCAATTTCCATATGTTGGTAATACTGCCCTTCACTAAATCTTACTTCAGCATAGGATTCTTCTCCAATATCTCTATTTCTGCTGGATGTTCCAATGGAAATGGCATATACAGTTCCATCTTTATGAGATTCAACAACCTTGCCATTATTCATTGGTTTTGAGCGCATATAATAATGAATATGCCCAGACATTACCATGTCAACATGATATTTGTCAAAAATCGGAATCCATTCTTTTTGATATTCAAAATAGGGTTCTTCAAAATTGTATGGAGGGAAATGGAACATTACAAATTTCCATATAGCTTTTGTGTTTTTTAATTGATCTTCTATCCATTCAGTTTGATCTTCCATCGGGTGGGTGGAATCGATCATTAAAAAAAGAGCATTACCATATTCAAATGCATAGGTGCTTTCAGGATGCACTTTTTCAGGTCCGTTCTTTGGTAAGCTAAATATTTGATAATACATCCAGCTTCCCAAGCCATCCTGACGATCATGATTTCCTGGAAATGCCATTAGCGGTTTTTGAGAAAACACTTTTTTTGAGTATTCAAATAACATATCCCATTCTGTTCTGTATAAACCTGTGGAAACTAAATCTCCCACAATTGAATAGAAAGCCACTTCAGGATGACGTTTGTTTGCATCCTGCAACATCTCTCCCCATTTTGGATTTCTATGTGTATCTCCAAACCAGATAAATGAGAATTTATTCTGGTCTTTCTCTTCAGTTTTAAAACTTCTAATATCCGACCAAGAATTGCTTTTTTGAGAACCTGCCTTGTACTCATATGTAGTGCCGCCTGTTAAATTTTCAAGAATAGCCGTAAATCTGTTAACATATCTATCATTATAAAGCATTCTATCTTCTATTACCGATGATTCTGCTTTACTTGTTAATGTGTCTTTTTTACCTTTTATCCAGTATTTTACCACACCATCCTTTATTTCTATATTGGTCCTCCATTGAATGTCTATCGAATTTACAGGGTCTTTACTCCAGGTAAGTAGGATCTGATCTGGTATTTTAGAAGAAGGAAATTCCGTTTTTCTAAAAGCACCTTCCACATGAGCTTCTCTGGCTCTTCCTCTTACAGTTGTGAATAACACCTGACCTTCCAGTTCTTTTGGGAATTCAGTGATCTTTAAGCCATCCCAGTCATGATAGGTAAAAGCTCCCTTAGTCATTACTTCTAATGAATATTTTGAAGGGTATGGATCTGTAATTTTTAATTCGTCACTTTTATTTTTTGCTCCAACGGTTATAAAATAGATGGTTCTATCCATATCAAAACCTGGAATCCCTAAATTCACCCAGCCTGCTTTAAACTCCTTTTGCCAAACCTCATATTCAAATACTTCATTTTTTACTTTTTTGCCTGTATTTTTAAAACCTGATTCTTCCATCCAAAAAGGTATGGTAGGCTGTTTAATATCTCTCATTAAAGAAACAATTACAGGAACATTTACTTTAAAATACTGATATTTTGTCGCAAGAACGGTTTTTTCATTTTCAGAAAGAAAATTAAGCATAAAAGCATCATCAATTGTATTGTATTGATCTGGTTCAACTTGTTTGTACAGCCTTGTGATCACATCATCCATCACATTTTTTATAGATAAGTTTTGCTCTGGTTTTAGATCATTTTTACATGATATTAATAACAAGCTGGATATCATCAAATATCCTAAAAATAGTTTTTTCATAAGGTCAGATTTATTTAATTTTTAACCTAAGGTATTGGTTTTCAAATTGGTTAAAAATACTAAAATGATTGTGAGAGATATTGTTTTATATTGTTATATAATAGTGGAATATTGACCGTATTTCAATAAGTTAAAGCTATTTCTTAATTTTTAGGTATGTATTTCTCAAAGAATTCATTCATATAATACATACAATATTTATTTACTTTTACACTAATATCCATGGTGTGAGGCCAGCCTTTCAATTTGTGATAATGGGATATTGCGCCAGCTTCTCGTATTTTTTTATCTAAATTATCTGATTGTTTATAAGGAACTAGTTCATCTAAAGTTCCTTGAAAGGTCAGTGTAGGAGGTATGTTTTTTCTGATGTAAGTTACCGGTGAAGCTATCCTATATTTTTCAGGATCCTCCTGATAGGATTTGCCAATTAATTTTTGAACCGATTCTGCTTCACGAGCATAGGGAGTTGTGAGATTGGATGGTCCATATAGATTGACAACACCATTTATTTTTAGTGTAGAGTCTGAATATGCAGCCATCATCGCCAGATGACCGCCGGCTGATCCTCCAACAAGAACTATTTTATTCTTATCAATATGATAAGTATCAGCATTATTTTTTAACCAGTTAATAGCAGATATTACATCGTCCAGTTGTGCCGGATATTTTGCAACATTTGTAAAACGATATTGGATAGTTGCTGTAACATATCCTTTTTCTGCAAAGGGTATTAAATAAGGCCAATAATCGTGTTTATCTCCTTTTTTCCAGGCTCCACCATGAATAAAAATAATCAAAGGTGTAGATTTAGAAATATTCTTTTGTTGGTAAATATCCAGTTTTAGATCAGTCTCTTCAATTGTTTTATAGGTAATATCTTTATATTCTTTTATGCTTTCCGGTAAAGGGAAATCTGTTTCAATTAGCTTTAATCTGCCTAAAGCGTAAGAAATTTTTAAAGTTAGATTACTAAAATATCCATTTGGTTTTTTAGGGGCAATTTCTTGTGAATATCCAAGAAAAGGACTTAACAACAATAAGGTAACAATTAATATTTTCTTCATGTCCTTTTTAAATTTATAAATACTATTTTGAGTAATGAAACAAGAAATGATTTACTTTGGACATAGACCTTTCCCTGACGAAAATTTGCTACTTAATTACTTTTTTTCAAAATCAAAGTTGCTGCTCCCAGACTCCCTGCATCATTTCCTAAAGTAGCTCCTACAATTTTTGTATGATTACCGCAATCTGGCATCATGTATTTGAAAGCCGTTTTACTGATTAAATCAATATAAAATTGTCCAGCATCTGAAATCCCACCACCAATCACCACTTTTTGTGGTGCAAAGGTATTGATAAAAGAGGCAATGCCGTGTCCTAGATATTTGGTATGCTCTTGCAAACAATAAACAGCATTTGGTTCATTTTCATGATATTTTTCAACGATATAATAACCGCTTAGATCATCTATATTTATTCCAGATTTTTCAGAATACTGTTTAATCAATGCTGTAGTTGATGAATATAGTTCGAGACAACCTTTTCCTCCACAATTACATTCTGGACCACTGTGTTCAACAACAATATGACCTAATTCTGTCCCTCTATTTTTATAACCTCCATACAAAGCACCGTTGATAATTACTGCACCGCCAATACCAGTTCCTATAGTTAGAAAAACGACATCTGTACATCCTTTTGCTGCGCCATAATAAAATTCTCCGAGCCCCATTAAATTGGCGTCATTATCTACTTTTACTCGTAGATTAAATGCTTTAGAAAAATAAGTGGCAAGGTCAAGATTTTCCCAACCATCTAAATTTTCAGAACCTCCCAAAACAATTCCTTCATAAATAATACCAGGAGTACCAATTCCTATTCCTTCTACACTGAGTTGGGCAGCAGTTGCTTTGTCAATGATTTCTTTTATGATTTCTTTTATGGTATTTAAGATGGTTTGTTTTTTTGCAGAAAACCCAATAGGGGATTTGCTCTTAAAGATGAGTTTCCCATTTTCTGAAACCAAAGCTGCTTTTACAAAGGTTCCTCCTAAATCAATTCCGACAGCGTATTTCATATAAGAATATTTAAAAATTTACTACTTCTCCTGTTTCTGACGATTTGTAAGCAGCATCTACTATATCTAAAACAATTTGTCCTTCTATTAACCCAGGACTTGGTTGTTGTCTTGTTTTGATACAATTCACAAAGTATTCCATTTGTTTTGTGTAGATTACTTGATCGCAATGATCTTCTCTTTCGGGTAATTTGGGTACTATTTTTTCAAAAGAATCTTCTCCGGTTGTCATTTTCAAATAAGTTGGGAACAGATTTGCATATCCTTTGGTGCCCCAAATTCCTGAGCTTGCTTCGGGGCCATCCATATGAGGATGCCACCAACCACTCTCAATAATGCTTTCCGTACCATTATCCCAGGTGATGATCATAATTCCAGTGTCATCCACATCATAATCACCAAAATGTGTTGAAATTCTGGCGTAAACTTTGGCTGGTTTTGGATCACCAAGAATATATCTTATGGTATCAATAGCGTGTACCCCCATATCTGCTAAAGCACCTCCGCCAGCCAGTAATTTTTTTGTAAACCATCCTGAAGGACCCCAGTTTTCATGAACTCCATATCCTTTGGTTTTAAATATTTCACCTAATTTTCCAGACGCTACAGAGTCTTTCAAATAATTTGTATCTATGTCAAAGCGCCACATATGACCTACCATAACCAATTGATCATATTTTTTAGCAGCTTCTGCAATTTGTCTACCTTCTTTTGCGCTAATCCCCATTGGTTTTTCAAGAAATACATCTTTTCCACTTTTTAAAAATTCAATGGCATAAGGTGCATGAAATTGATTTGGTGTCCCAATAATTACAGCATCAATAGCATCATTTTTTAATATATCTGAAATATTTGTATAGATTTCTTTGATATTATATTTGATTGCAAAATATTTTGCTTCTTGTAATTCTTTTGCAACAACAGCTACAATTTCAACATTTAGAATGGTTTGCAAACCACGAGCATGAAAATCCGCGATGTATCCTGCACCAATTAATGCTATTTTTATGTTACGCATAGGAAAACTATTTTATTGAAAATGAATTTCAGATTACAATTGATCTACTTTGTCGTATATCTTTTTAATTGCTGAAGCAACCAGCTCCATATCTGCTTTTGTTCCCATCAATACTTTATGATGAATACAAACGGATTCTTCTTTGTAAATTTTATCGCAAACAGGTAATGAAAATCTAGTAGGATCTATTTCAGCCCAGTATTGATCATTCAGTTTATAACGTGCCGGTTTTGTATATGGCACATATAAAGAGCAGTTGTTTAATGGCTCATAACTTGAATCTACTCCAATTCCTATTTCTGCTTCTAAAGCAGCTCTGAATTTCTCAATAGATAATCCTTTAAATTCATCCTTATTATATCGGAACGCAAAATTAAAATATGCCTTTTTCGTTTCTCTTGCGTCTTTTTTCATTGGTTTAACACCTGACATATCTGCTAACAATGAATTTAAATAATCTCCATTTGCATCTCTGTTTGCATTTTGTTCAGGTAAGCGTTTTAGACCTTCAATTAAAATGGCTGCTTGAAATTCTGTGATTCTAAAGTTCCCCGATTGGATAAAGTTTCCATCATCACCATAATTACCAGCACCTTTATCTAAATCGTCATATTCTTCTCCTTCTGGTCTTCTTCCACAGTTTCTAAGTGCATCTAATTTTTCTGCTAATTTAGGATTATCTGTAGTCATAGAACCTCCTTCACCTGCGGTTAAGTGTTTTGATAATTGGTAACTAAAACTTCCAACATCACCAATACTTCCTGCTTTTTTACCATTCCATTCTCCACCATGTTTATGGGCACAGTCTTCAATTACAAATAAGTTATGCTTTTTAGCAATTTCCATTATAGCATCCATATCTGCAAAGGCGCCATATAAATGAACCGGAATAATTGCTTTGGTTTGGGGTGTAATTGCTTTTTCTATTTCTTTGGGATCTATACACCAAGTATCTTCACAAACGTCAACCATAACCGGTGTTGCATTTACATCAATGATCGTTGCAGCCGTAGCCTGCCAGGTAAGACCTGGTAAAATCACTTCATCACCAACTCCTACACCTAATGCTTCTAATGCCAATTGTAAAGTTACGGTACCGTTTACCGTACAAATTGCGTATTTTGTACCTGTAAATTCAGCAAAAAGTTTGTTAAATTCTCTTTCTTTTGGTCCGTTATATGACCAAACA
>JADGEA010000173.1 GCA_016744615.1 Flavobacteriaceae bacterium | reverse complement strand
TAGTTTTAACGTTTTTAGTAATGACGAGTTTTACAGGAATAGATAGTACTGTAGGCGAAAAGATTTTTATTGGAACATGGGAATATGAAGCTCCTGATGCACCATATGAATATCAAGAAGGGGAAATTGTTTTTGAAAAAAAAGATAGTAAGTTAGTTGGTTATGTATCTATTGATGGTTATAAAATAGATTTAGAAGATGTTGTAGTTAAAGGAGATAAGCTTACTTGTGAAGCTTATATTGAAGGTGAATCTATCGTTTTTGAAATGGTGTTCAAAAAGAAAACTTTTGAAGGAACAGCATCTTATTCAGAAGGATCTCTTCCTATCACAGGGAAAAGAAAAACAACTAAGTAATTAGTATAAAAAATTGTCTATATAATTTTTGATTTTAAGGTTAATAATTTTTTCAATTCATAGGTTTTTGGGTTATATAGAGAATAGAGGGACAGAATTATTAATTTAATTCTGTTTTTTTATGCAATAGTTTTAATGGTGCTACTGCTAATTTAATGGCGAATAAAAAAAATAGGCCAACAATTCTATCATAAATAGAAATAATGTTTTAAACTCGGACTATACTCGTGACGTTGCTGGGGCAGTGATAATGAATGGAGTTCCGGAATTGCGTTTACCGAAGAGTAGCGAAGGTAAAAAGAGCATAGGGCGAAGCGTTAAGAAAACAGCTAGTAGCTGTTTTTAGTGAACGAGCCAGGTGGTGCGTTGGGCTTTTGAGAATGAATGGTGTGAAACAATCACCTCATCCAGTAGAGATTTTTTTGTTTCTTTTTTTATCCAAACTGCGAAGCACATCACGAATTCCAAAACCAATAGGAAATGGATGAGTAAAAAAGAATAAAAAGAAAAATTTGAAAATGTTCCATTAAAATAACAGAAGAGCCGTTTTAATGAATAAAATTTTGTTATAATAGATAATACCAAATCAAATACAATTAATTTCGATTGAAGAATTATATTTTAGTAAACTAAACCAATGCAAATGAAATCTGTATATTTTATAATATTTAGCATCATGATGCTAGTATCCTGTAAGTACAATACAACCAGTAATGATGATGCACTTTGGATCATATCTTCTCCTTCTGAAAGTGATTATGTTAAAATTAACAAATTTGGCAAAACAATTATTCCAAATGGTAGATTTATTACACCGGCAGGAAAAAGTATCATTACAGCTCCTCATCCATATGGTTTAACTTTAAGTCCTGATGGGAATATTGCTATTACGGCAAATTCAGGCACAGCCCCTTTGTCTATTACTATTGTTAGAAATATTTTATCTAAAAACCCTGATGTACAACAAGTGCCACCGGGGTCATCTACAGATAAAGGTGTTTTGGCTTCCGTATTTATGGGTTTGGCAATTTCACCCAATAATCAAACGGTTTATGTGGCAGGCGGACAGGAGAATAAGATTTATTTGTTTGATATAGCTACTGGTAGAAAAAAAGATAGTATAGATTGTTCTTTTGTATCTGATAATGTAGATTATTCACATGGATATATAGGAGATTTAAAATTGACAAAAGATGGGAAAACTTTGTATGCTGTTGATCAAATTGGTTTTCGAATGCTTGTTCTTGATATCAAATCCAAAAAACTTAAGCATTCAGTTCCGGTAGGGCGCTACCCTTTTGGCATTTGTTTATCACCCGATGAAAAAAAGGCATATGTTGCCAATGTAGGGATGTTTCAATATGTTTTTATACAAAAATCCAAAAAAGACAAATCCAAAACCCGTACAAGAGTTCGGGTTAAACCTATTAGTTTCCCTGCTTTTGCATATGATAGTGAGGAGATGGTGGTGGGAATTGATAATGATACAATTTCTATTCCCGGTTTAGGAGAAGTAAATGCTATTGAAGCATTTTCTGTTTTTGCTATTGATCTGGAAGATACAAATAACCCCACAGTAGTGTCTAAAATTAAAACCGGACATTTGGTTGGGTCCATGGTTGATGGAATACCTGCTGTTGGTGGCTCAAGTCCGAATTCAATGGTAGCAACCGATAAATTCGTTTTTGTAAGTAATGCGACCAATGATAATATTTCAGTTATTTCTATGGAGAAAGATACTGTTGTAAATACGATCTATTTAAAACCCGATGACAGGGTAAAACAATTTAGAGGTGTGATTCCTTTCGGACTGGCTTTAAGTCCTGATCAAAAAAGATTGTATGTTGCCGAATCCGGGATCAATGCGGTTGCTGTGATCGATGTGGAGAGTCAAAAAGTGGTAGGTCATATTCCAACAGGATGGTTTCCTTCCAAAATAGAGGTGTCAAATGATGGTGAAAAATTAATTATTGCCAATGCAAAGGGATTTGGAAGCGGACCTAATGGGGGTAAGAATTTTAAAAGAGGTAAAGAAGGAAGTTATATAGGATCATTAATGAAAGGTACGATACAGGTTGTAACTATTCCAGATGACAAACAATTGCGTGAAATGACAGCTAAAGTTATTGCCAATAATTTCAAATTCAACAAAGCCAATGATAAGTTTTTTGAAGGAAGAAAAGATAATCCTATTCCCCTTTATCCAGGAGAAAAAGAAAGTCAGATAAAACATATTGTATTTATATCTAAAGAAAACAGAACCTATGATGAGATTTTTGGACAAGTACAAAATGCTAAAGGAGATCCTTCTTTAGCGAGATACGGAAAAGGAGTCTCTTTTTGGAACAAAGAACGAACCGATTCGGTGATAAATACGGTGGTAATGCCAAATCATCTGAATTTGGCAAAGGAATTTGCTATTGCAGATAATTTTTATGTAGATGCTGATGTTTCGGCAGATGGGCATCGTTGGTTGGTAAATACTTATCCTAATGAATGGGTTGAAACAACAACTGCTGCAAGTTATGGAGGTAATAGAACTTTTCAGGAAAAATCAAAAGCTCCCGGTGTGTTTGCCATGAATGGAGCAGCAGGAGCAATTTACCCAGAAGATTATAATGAGGCAGGTTCTATGTGGGATCATCTGGAACGAAATAAAATTGATTTTTATAATTTCGGATTTAGTGTGATGTTTGAACCGGCACTCTATAGTATTCGTTATAAGAATACAGGTATCAAACAATATATCAATTATCCTTTACCAAAGCCATTGTTTACCCGAACATCAAAGATGTACCCAACCTATAATATGGCAATCCCTGATCAGTTTAGAATAGATCAGTTTATCAAGGAATTTGAACAAAAATGGGGTAAAGGAAAAAAATCTATGCCAAGTCTCATTACTGTAATCATTCCAAATGATCATGGTGGAGGAGAAAGGGCAAAAGCCGGTTATGCTTTTAAAGAAAGCTATATGGCAGATAATGATCTTGCTATTGGAAGAATAGTTGAGTATTTATCTCGTACACCTTACTGGAAAAACATGTTGATCGTTATTACCGAAGATGATGCACAAAATGGAGTTGATCATGTAGATGCGCATCGTAGTGTTTTGATGCTGATTTCACCGTGGGTAAAACGTAATTATGTGAGTAAAGTGCATTATAGTTTTGGTAGTTTGTTTAAAACCTATTGGAATATTTTGGGAATGCCCTATTTAAATCAGTATGATGCCGGAGCAAATGATTTGTCTGATTTTTTCACATCCGAACCCAATTATAAACCATATAATGCTCTCCCGGTTGACACAAGAATATTTGATCCGCAAAAAGCATTAGATCCGATTGATGAAAAATTTGACTGGAAAGCACTTGAAACTTCTCCTGAAATGGATAATGTGGAAGACATGATGCGGGAAAGCAAAGAACAGGACGAATATCGTTTGGAAGATAGAGAAAAGAAGAAGAATTAGAGTTGACATTTTTTTCATTAAAACACCAGGAACAAATTTTTTTGCGTAAATTACGCAATACATAAGAAGCTATACTCCTTATAAATCGCCTGATATTATGTTTAGAATTAGTTTGTTTTTCATTGTAATTTTCCTTTTTATTTCTTGTTCAGCAAAAAATGAAAACAAATCACCGGTTAAAACTGATCAGAAACACTATAAAGTAATTGCCTATGTGGCAGGTTACCAGAATAACTGGGGAGCCAATTTTGAAAAAGCTAAACAGGTTACTCATATCAACTATGCTTTTGCAAATATTAAAGATGGAAAAGTAGTTTTAGGCAATGAAAAGGATGTCGAAGATCTTCAAAAACTAAATGCTTTGAAAAAAGTGAATTCTGATTTAAAGATTTTGATTTCCGTTGGAGGATGGAGTTGGTCAAAAAATTTCTCTAATGCGGTTTTGACTGAAAATTCAAGACAGATATTTGCTAACAGTGCGATTGATTTTATGCTGAAATACCAAATAGACGGCATTGATCTGGACTGGGAATATCCTGGGCAAATTGGTGATAATAATGTTTATCGCAAAGAGGATAAAGAGAATTTTACTTCTATTTTAAAGTTGATACGTTATAAGTTAGACTCTTTATCAAACAACAAGTATTTGTTGACTGTCGCTACAGGAGCCAATCAAAATTATCTGGATCATACCAACATGAAGGAAGCCCAAAAATATCTTGATTTCATCAACATTATGACTTATGATTTTTATACGGGAGGTAGTAAATATACCGGACATCATGCCAATCTTTATAATTCTGAACACAACATAAAGCATCCTAGATCTGCTGAAATTGCAGTAGAACAACATCTAAAAGTTGGAATTCCAGCGAATAAACTTGTATTAGGCGTTCCGTTTTATGGCAGATGGTGGAAGAGAGTGAATCCAAAGAATAACGGATTGTATCAACCTTCAACGGGAGTAACTGGTGCTTATGGCTATAGTCAAATTGCAGATAGTATCAAAAGTAAAACTTTTACATCTTATTGGGATAAATCGGCTGGTGCGCCATATATATGGAGAGAAAAAGATTCTCTATTTTTGACCTATGAAAATGAACAATCTCTCAATATCAAATCTGATTTTGTTAAAAGCAACCAGTTGGGTGGTATTATGTTTTGGCAATTCAATGGTGATAATGGGGAACTGTTAAATACAATTGATGCTCAATTGAAATAACCTGCAATTGTTTTAGTTTTAAAACTAATAAAGGATAATTGACTAAAGATGAGTATAATAAATATGTTATTTGGTTGGTAATTTCTTTTTTTTTAATTCAGATTCTAAACTCCAGCTTTAAGAATTAAATTATACTCAATTTATCAACCCTCAAAGGGTGAGATATAATTAGAAATTAGTAATAAATAGAAGGGAAAGGAGACTCAACGTATAGATAAGCAGTGTTTTCATTTAACTTTTTCGGGATGTCTTTCTTCTACATTCCATGGCTATTTGTCTAAAAAATATGTTACTATTAAAGATTAAAACTACATTTACCGAAAGTGTATAATTTTGATAGTGTTTTAAGAAAACTATATCATAATAAAAGTCCACTTCTTTTTTATAATTTATTTGAGTTGAGTTAAGAATCTTTATACGGGGAGAATTTTTCTCCTTGTTTAAAGATTTTTTTGGTTATTATTTAATCGAATTTAAAAGGCCATAAATTATAAATATTTATTAAATTTATTTTCATGAAAAATACGCTTTTTTTTATTACTCTGTTTTTGAGTTTTTACTCAATAAGTGCTCAAAACCAACCTGTTGATTATGTTGATCCGCAAATAGGATCTGTTCATGGCAGATGGTTTTTTTATACACCTGCCTCACTCCCTTTTGGTATGGCAAAATTAGCACCTCATACCAATGCGTATAATAGTAAAGGTAGTTGGGGACCTACGGGTTATGATGATAGGCATAAGTCTATTGAAGGTTTTGGTCATTTTCATGAATTTCAAATTGGCGGTGTTGTTTTTATGCCTACAACCGGAGAATTGAAAACAATTCCGGGAACTCTTGAAAAACCTGATGAGGGTTATCGTTCGCGATTTGATAAATCATCCGAAAAGGCTGAGCCTGGTTCTTACAATGTATTTTTAAAAGATTATCAGATCAAAGCAGAATTAACAGCAACTAAACGTGTCGGATTTCATCGATATACTTTTCCTAAATCAGAAAAAGCCCATTTAATTATAGATATAGGTCATAAACAAGGGGAAAGTAGTGATGTAACTGAAGCGTATGCAAAATTTGTAAATGGAAACGAAATAGAGGGATATGTAGAAACCAATCCAGAATATGTAAAATTCTGTGATCCAGGAAAAAGAGTAAAAATGTACTTTGTTGCCAGATTGAGTAAAAGCCCAACATCAGTACTCACCTTTACGGAAAATGAACAGGAAGTAGGAAAAGAAACAAAAGGAGTTGGGAACGGACTGGTTTTAAATTTTTCCATGAAGGATAAGGAAGTCCTAGAAGTTCAAACAGGATTAAGCTATACCTCTATTGAAAATGCTCGTCTGAATTTGAATGAGGAAACAAGAGATCAAAATTTTGATAAAGTAAGAAATGAAGCAAAACAGATATGGAATCAAAAACTGAGTCGTATTAAAATTGAAGGAGGGAAGAAAAAAGACAGAATTAAATTTTATACAGGACTTTATCATGCTTTGCTTGGGAGAGGGCTTGCAAATGATATCAATGGAGATTACCCCAAAATAGAAGGGAAGATCGGGCATATTCCGCTTGACGAAAAAGGGAATCCGAAATACAATCATTATAATACGGATGGTATTTGGGGAGGTTTTTGGAATTTAAGTCAGGTATGGGCTCTTGCTTATCCTGATTATTTCACCCAGTATATACAATCAAATATTGATTTTTATAAAGACAGAGGCTGGCTTCACGATGGTGCTGCAACAGGAGTTTTTACCAATGGAGTACAAACCAATTTTCAAGGTTTGTTACTTGCCTCGGCATACAATGTTGGAATTCGTGATTTTGATGTCAAAACTGGATATGAAGCGGCATTAAAGAATGAAATTGAATATCATGGTCGTAATCTTGGAAATGGTAAGTATGACCTGAGTTATTTTGTAAAAGATAAATATATACCTTATAAAGACACTACACTTTCTAATGGCTGGGTGTTTAATTTTGGTGCCTCACATACATTGGAATATAGTTTTAGTTCTTATGCTGTTGGCCAGATGGCTAAATCATTAGGAAAGCAAAAAGACTATCAAAAATTAATGAAACAGGCGGATTATTACAAAAACATATTTGATCATGAAACCAAGTATATCCGACCTAAAAAAGAAGAGGGAAAATTCATAGAGGATTTTGACCCATTGAAAGCCTGGGATGGTTTTCAGGAAGGTAATGCTTATCAGTACACCTGGTATGTGCCTCATGATCCGGCAGCATTGATTGAACTGGTTGGTAAGGATTTATTCAATTCGCGTTTGGAAACAATGTTTGAAGATGCTCAAAAAAGCATGTTTGGTGGAGGTTCGGAAGAAATTCATAGTTTTTCGGGTGTTGAAAAATTGTATAATCATGGAAATCAGCCTTGTTTGCATGATGCCTGGTTGTTTAACTATTCTGGTAAACCTTGGCTAACACAAAAATGGACAAGACAAATATGTGATGAATTTTATGGCATAGAACCATTACATGGTTATGGAATTGGTCAGGATGAAGATCAGGGGCAATTGGGGGCCTGGTATGTAATGGTCTCTATGGGCTTGTTTGATGTTCAGGGGCATGCATCTTCTCGACCCTCATTTCAGTTTGGTAGCCCATTATTTGAAACAATCATCATAAAATTAGATCCAAAATATTACAAAGGAAAAGAGCTGGTTATTACTACGAAGAATCAAAGTGCAGATAATCCTTATATCCAATCGGTTACCTGGAATGGAAGGGTTATTGATAAAAACTGGATGTATCGGGATAATTTAATGAAAGGAGGAACA
Organism: Flavobacteriaceae bacterium; assembly: GCA_016744615.1. GTDB lineage: Bacteria > Bacteroidota > Bacteroidia > Flavobacteriales > Flavobacteriaceae > Lutimonas. The sequence goes on along the minus strand of JADGEA010000173.1, from coordinate 601 downwards.
TTAAATTTTGTTATGGGAGCCGAACCAAATAAGAAATGGGGGATAAGTATATTGCCACCATCCATGTCAAATGAGAAGTAATATTATTCTTAATAATAAATTGAGTTGATTATCAATTATTTAGGTTTTAAGTTCTCAGGATTTATTCTATGTTGAACTCTTCTCTTTTCTTGCAAGAAAAGGGGTCGTAAAAATATACGTAAAACAAGATATCAATACACTGCCAAATATACCTACAAAGGAACTGATCATTCCCATGAAGGGAGGAATAACAGTTCCGCCAATAAATAGCCTTCATACGGCTTGTAAAGCCAAGTATGAAGCAGATGTTGAACTACATCCCGTGTTGATTAACACTAATTATTGTTTATGGGTTTTCAATAGGATTTTTTAAGGGGCTTAAGTCCCTTTTAGGGAAGGATTTTCAGTTTAGAAGAGAAACTTTTTTATTCTATGTTGCAAAAATCATGTAATTCGATTAGATATTAGTTTTGATTCATTTGTCTAAGTACATGACAAAAAACGAAATATATCAGTACCATTTTGATTTTCAGAGTTTAACAATATATTCGCTACAAAGGTTAGCCCATATTTAAAAATA
>JADGEA010000172.1 GCA_016744615.1 Flavobacteriaceae bacterium | reverse complement strand
CTCCTTGGGTTTGAAGAATTCCTAGTACCGTATTAAATTCACCATCTTGTCCATAATCATAGGTGTATTTTGGATAATACTCATCATATATCCATTGATCGAAAAAATTGGTTAAATCAACACCACTTATATCTTCACAAACTTGCTTAAGATCTTCTGTAGTCGCTAAACTGTATTGAAAATTTATGTCTGAAGCATATGCTTCAACACTTTCAAAAAACACAGCATCTCCGAGTACATGTCGTAGCATGTGTAATGTATAAGCACCTTTGTCATAAATTATAGATTGAAAAACAGAAAATGGATCGGATACATCTTCCATATAAATCGAACCACCAGAGTAATACTCAAAATCCTCCACATAATTATGGTATTCTTCTATTCCTTCAGAATTTTCAATCCATAAGGCTTCTGCATAGGTAGCAAAACCTTCATTTAACCAACCGTGATGCCAATCGGAACAAGTAATCATATCTGCAAACCACATATGTGCTAATTCGTGAACGGAGACCATAAACCAGCTTTGACTCATATTATTAATTATTGTATTGGTTTGGTTTTCTATTCCGCCATAGTATCCCAATTCGGTCATACCATATTTTTCATCTGCAAAAGGATAAGGTCCAAATGTATTTGAAAAATAATCCATCACATTTGGCAAATCTGCAACTCCATTTGTTGCTTGAGTTACACTAGAATCAAACACATAATATTTCAAAGGAAAACTTTCAGTACCGTTATCATACAATTGTTCAATTAATTGATAATTAGAAATTGCAACCATTACGTAATAGGGAACAATAGGATAATTGTGTATCCATTTGTATTTTAGTTTTCCACCTGCAATGCTTTCAACCTCATCTAAAACTCCATTTGAAATTGCTTGCATCTGAATTCCCGAAACCATGACATCATCAATGGTAATATCAATAAAAACAGTATCGGCTTTATCCTTAGTCCCATCATTACAAGGCCACCAAGTATGAGCAAGATAGGGTGTTGATAAAGATGCAATAATGGGTTCGTCACCATCGTGGGTTTCATAACGCAACCCTTTGTAACCACCTGCTAAAGGAGGATCTCCTTCATAATAAACTTTTAATGTAAATTCATCTCCTGTGAGCACTGGGTTTTCAAGAGTTACTACTATTTCATTATCACTAAAAGTAAAAGACGAAGCTCCCTCAATACTATTTATAGTATACGCATTGTCTAGATCTAAGGTTATGGTCGATATATCTTCAACTGCATCAGCAACCATAAAAACAGAACCTTTAATATACTCTACATCTATACTGATTTCTACATCGATATGATATTGTTTAACATCGTAAGTTTCATCAGTTAGTTCTAGGATAGTTGTATTACTTCTACACGACAGATCGTCATGCCATTTTTGATCGACTCTTTGTGCAAAAGTTGAAAAGTTGAAAAGGTAAATAAATGTTGAAAAGGTAATTATACATAGCTTGTTTGATCTTGACATAATTTCAATTATTAAATAGCAGCGATCGCTAATGTGAATAATATATTTATGAGTAATACTCATTTAACTAATAAAATTAATTCTATTATTTGACTTGTGTAATGATATAAATCATAGATTGAATTAATTACAAATAGTCCTTAAAACACCTGTTTTAATCTCTGAAAACCTATTGTCGATTTCCTATTCTATTGAATTTTCCCTATTTAAATTTAGTTTCATATAAATAATAATATTTATAATAATACGTTTACTAGGAAAATAAAATATTTATGAAATACCTAAAAAACTCTTTTTTACTTTTTCTATTTGGATTAGTAATTTTATCATCCTGTAGTAGTGATGATGACAATTCAACTACACCCGTAACTCCAATTCTAATTGAAAATAATGTGGAGGATGGTACTTGGAGAATTACAAAATTTATTGATTCTGGTGATGATGAAACTAACCATTTTACTGGCTACAATTTTACTTTTAATGATACTGGTGTATTAAATGCTTCAAATGGAACTAATAGTTACAATGGAACCTGGAGTGTTACTGACAGTAGTAGCAGTAGTAGTTCTGATGATTTAGATTTTAATATTTCTTTTGTTGCACCTCCTGATTTTGAAGAGCTATCAGATGATTGGGATTTCATTTCACAATCTTCAACAAAAATTGAATTAATTGATGTTAGTGGTGGTAATGGTGGTACTGATTATTTGACTTTTGAGAAAAATTAGTTAAGACAATATATATTCCAATATAGATAATGGCTACTATTAATTTAGTAGCTTTTTTTGATTTAAAAAAGGAACACCTTTTTAAGTGTTAATTGGAGGTATTTATAAGGAAACGACTATAAACAAAAATAACCTCTCCCTAACCTCAACCCTTCTCAACAGTTTAAAACATAAACCTTAACTATATAAATGAGATTCCTTCCTTCGAAGGAATTTGTTTGCAGTCTGGACGAGACTATTCTGAGGCTCTAATAAAAAACTCTATACTTAGTTATTCTTTAAACCATGTTTCACATATAGATTCTAAATGTGTTGAATCAGTTCCACAGCAACCACCAATAATATTTAAACTTGGTAGCTCGTTTCTTAAATCACAATAATCGTTAGCTAATTCCTCTTTATCTCCAATATCTAATATTTCAGACTCATCTAACTCAGCGTGACTTTTATTAGAGGCGTTTGCTCTGAGTCCTTTAATTCTTTTTGTCCAAGATTCAGTAGGGTTCAAAATATCTTTAAAATGCTCTGGATGTGCACAGTTTATCATAAAATAGGATACATAGTTGTTTGTAACCTTATCTATGGATATAATGGCATCTTTTAAAGATTGCCCACTAGGAAGATTTCCATCGGTTTCTACGGTATATGATATAACTACTGGAATATGGTGCTTCTTGGCAGCATTAACTATCCCAATAGCCTCTTCATTATAGTTTATCGTTAAAGCTGAAACAAGATCAGCATTTGTGTTGGAAACTACTTTAATTTGAGATGAATGATATTCTTCGGCTTGTTCAATAGTCATAATATTACTGGGCACATAACCATCTCCCCGAGGTCCAATACAAACGCTGATTGGAACTTTAAATTTGTCGTCCTCAAAAATTTCTCTTAAATCTTCAAGCTCTTTTATAGCTGAATTATGAATATTTTGTAAATCATCCAAAGAATATCCTATTTTAACCACCCAATCTGGATTGGCCCGATAGGTAGGAGCTTCGAGTACAAATCCTCTACATTTTTTTTTAGCGACAACTAAATACTCATGGTAATAGTTTTTAAGGATTTGTTTGCCATCACTACTTTTTAGTAAATCAAAAGCAGCAAATTCAGGCAACTCTATTCCTTTATTGAAAATAAGGTCGGTTTCTAATCCTCCATCTGTCATAAAAGTGGACATTGTCAATTGGGGTAAATCTGATCTGTACTTTGGCATAATAGTTATATTTTAAAAAAATGATTATTAATTAGTATTATTTATATATTCTTTTAAGAATTTTTCAGACTCATTATGAATAATATGTGCTTTTGAAAAAAGATTCCCTAAGTCATTATACTGTGTGTTTTTCACTTTATTTTCAATCTCTATCAGTATTTCCTTCAAGCCATAAATACCCATAAATTCTGCTTGGGGTTTAAGCGAATGGGCATTTATAGCTAGATCAGGCCAAGATTTATCTTTGATGTTTTGATGCATCTTTTCTAATGTATCAGGTGCTGTATTAAGGTACATTGATACATACTTTTTTATTTTTGTAGTATCTCCTTTGGTAAACTTTTTTAAAAATGATAAATCGACCATTATACATTTGCTTTTATCAGTTCATAGATTTCATTAAATGCATCTTCCCCCTTTATCACATAATGTACTGCGCCATACATAATGGTTTTAGTGGCAACTCCATAACTCTTCTGACTCGATAACATGATAACAGGTAAGGCGGTATTTTGTTTCTTGATTTCTTTGAGAATATCAATCCCATTAGCAGCATCTTTTTCTTTAGAATTTAAATAAAAATCTAAAATAATAGCATCTGGACTTTTATGTAAATTTTTAAGGCAAGCTTCGCCTGTAGGGAAAGAGATGATGTTGAATCCAGCATATTCTTCTTTTAAATAGTCACTTAACATTTCAGCCAATAATGGCTCATCATCTACGATAAAGATTGTTGAGTTTTGATTTTTCATGGTTTTTTTAAGGTTTAATATTTGTTAAAGAAAATATCTTTTCTATAAGTATTTCTACTTCGAAAGGTTTACCGATAAAGTCATTCATTCCAGCTTTATAACAAAGTACCACCTCTTCTTTTAACACATTGGCAGTCATCGCTATTATAGGAATTTTCGACTTATCATCGCTTAATTCTCTAATAGCTGCCGTTGCATCATAGCCATTCATTACGGGCATTTGTACATCCATGAGGACAATATCGAAATCATTATTTCTTACCAGATCAACCGCAATAGCCCCATTCTCCGCAACACTAACATTCACTTCCTTAATGGCATCCTCCAATTCTTCTTTTGCCACAACAATGTTAAATTCATTATCTTCAACAAGCAATACCTTTATCCCTTGCAGTTTAGTGCTAATATTTTTGATGTCTGGGTTTACCAACTTTTTTTTAATATTTTTCGTTTCCGTATTTACTATAAAAGGAATACTAAAATGAAACTGACTACCGACTCCTTTTTTACTTTCCACCCAAATTTCCCCTTGATGCAGCTTTATTAATTTTTTGGAAATACTTAAACCCAATCCCGTCCCGCCATACTTTCTACTGGTATCAGCATAAGCTTGCTCAAAAGAATTAAATACTTGTTCAATTTTATCTTCATCAATTCCGATTCCAGTATCGGATACGGTAAAATGGGCAGTGATATGTGGGCTATTTGGTTCTTTTTCAAGGACAAGTTTAGTAGTAACAATCCCTTTCTCTGTAAACTTAATTGCATTCCCAATCAAGTTTATTATTATCTGTCGCAAGCGCATTGAATCGCCTAATACACTTGGAATATTAGCCGGAATGTCTAAAATGAGTTTCAATCCTTTTTCTTCTGCTTTAAACTGCATGATGGTATAAACATTAGTAAGCATCTCAGTAATAGAAAATGGAATACTTTCCAATTCTATTTTATCTGATTCAATTTTTGAAAGATCAAGGATATCATTGATAATAACGAGCAGGGAATTGGAAGCTTCTTTTATGCTTTGAAGGTAGGTCAGCTGTTCAGTTTGCGGTTTGCGCCGCAGTAAGATATCAATCATGCCTTTGATTGCATTCATAGGAGTACGAATCTCATGACTCATATTGGCGAGAAATTGATGTTTCACAAGCTCACTTTGCTCTGCTCGATCTCTTTCAATTTTTAATTGAGAATTTGCTTTTTTAGTGAGACGCATTATTTTCCAAAGTCCTATTGCAATAAGTAGGAGAATCAATCCAGATCCAATAAACACATTCTGATTTCTTTTCTTTTTTCTTAATTCGGTTTGGTGGGCCATCTCCACTTTCAATTTATCCTCCTCATGCAGTAATGAATCTGCAAATATCTGCCGAGTATATTCCATTTTCTGAAGACTATTGTTAAGTGACTTTACATTTAGACTGTCGTTCAGCACTAGCATTTTTTCGTTGTATAACAGGGCTTTTGAATACGATTTTAATTTCTTTTGTGCTTTATAAAGGCATTCACAAGCTTTCAACTGCAATGGAACAGATCCAGTTTCTAAGGCTATATCATACCCTTTTTTACATTCTGAAATGCTAAAATTGTTATTACCGATGTCTAAATAAATTTCTCCTATATCTATTAAAAAACTGCTCTCCATTTCTCTATTTCCTAATTCTTGTGATAATGCCAAACTGCGTTGAAAATATTCCATCGCCTTTTCTTTATTGCCTTGGTCTAAATAGAAATAGCCAAGGCTAGAGTATGTTAATGAGAGACTTCTTTTATTATTCAACTCTTTATCAATCACTAAGCATTTTTTATAGTACTCCAATGCTTTTTCATCATCTCCCATATTGGAATATCTATGACCAATGTTCCGTAAGGAATAGGACTCTTTCAATCGAGCTCCAATTTTTCTATTTATTTCCAGGCCTCTTAAATAATACGCTAATGCCTTTTCATCATTTCCTTGTCTTGAATAGTATACACCCATAGCATTTAGATTATATGCAATTCCATGATCATCGCCTAATTCTTCATATATTTTCAAACATTGTTCATCAAGTTTCATGGCAGTATCAAGGTCACCTTGGTTGAAAAAGCAATAGGCAATCGAATTCAAACATTTAGCAATATTTTTTTTATCATCTAGCTCTTTAGAAATGGTTAAACTTTTTTTATAAAAAACTTTTGATTGTTCATAATCTCCTTTAGTCCAGTAAACTCCACCAATTCTATAAAGAGAAAGGGCTATTTTTGTTTTGTTACCTTGTTCTTTGAAGAGTTTAAATGATTTCTGGTAATAGTTAATGGCTTTGTATAGCTCTCCCTTATGTTTATATGCTCTACCCAAATTATATTGACCAATAGCAATATATTCTTTAATGCCTTTCTCTTTCGCGTATGCTATCTGAATCGTTGAATAGTATAAGGCACTATCATTCTTTGTTTCTAAATAGCCTTCATAAATAAAATTATCAAGGGCTTTTAAACGAATGGTATCTGCTTTTGATTCATCGCTCCAAACATTCCATAATGAATCTATTTTAACTTGAGAAAACGAGTTGATGTTAAGTAAAAAAACCAGAATAATAAGTAAATTATATTTCAAAATTTTAATTTTTAATATTACAAATGATGTAATTATTCCTCTAATGTAAATACTATTTATTAAATTAAAAAAATCGAGTTATCTAGTGGTTTATTTAATTATCAAACGGTAAACTATTTGAGATTATTAATTAATCCCTATATTGTTTCATCAAGATCTAGCATTGTGTAAATTTCATGAAGGTAAAATCATTAATTGTAGAAGATAATCTGTTTATGGCAACTCTGTTGTCCGATTTACTTAAGGAAAATCATCCGAATATTGAGGTGATGGATATCGCAAAAAATGGCAAAGAAGGAATAGAGAAGATAAATAAACTTCAACCGGAATTAGTTTTTCTTGATATTGAAATGCCTGATATGAACGGCTTTGATATGCTATCTAAAATTGGAGCAATAAAATTTCAGACCATATTTATTACGGCTCATAGTCACTATGCTTTAAAAGCCTTCAGATTTAATGCCTTAGACTATTTATTAAAACCTATAGAAGAAGCACAACTAAAACAATCAATTAGGAGGTTTAAATACAACTCAATAAATAATGTAAAGAATGCATTAAGTAATTTAAAAACAAGTAAAATTGAGGATCAACGATTAATATTGCCTACCCAGCAAAAATTATTGCAAATCCCTTTAAAGCAAATTTTGTTTATAGAGAGCGATCGAAATTATAGCTATATCCATTTAACGAATGGATTAAAAGAATTGTCTTCTAAAACATTGAGTTATTTTGAAGATATATTAAAAGAGAAAGGTTTTTTTAGGTGTCATAGATCCTTTCTTATTAACCACTACCATATTAATAATATTGGTAAAAGTTTTTTCCAATTGATCGATCAAAAAAAAATCCCTATTTCACGCAGAAAAAATAGTGAAGCCAAAATTTGGCATTCCTCTTTATAAATTAATAGGTGTCTTTTTCAGGTGCTAAATGTGGATATTTAATAGAAACAACTAGAAACAAAAAAAGCCTCTCCTTAATCTCAACCCTTCTCATCGGTTTAAAACAAAAACGGAGTCTGAAATAAAACACATGAGTCTCTTCTGGTTATCCTCATGCCCTAGCAATCAACCTGATGGTTTTATTTTCGATCATACTAGTTTCAAAAATATATCTTATATTTAAGGATGAAAAAAGCGATATTTAGTACAACTCTTACTCTATTTTTTTGCCTTACAACTTTGATTGTGCACAGTCAAAACCTCTCCCAAAAAGAGGTGAAATCTAAAATAGTGAAATCGTGGACTGCGATTGAAGTAGGAACTCCCAATCAAGCAATGAATCCGAAAAACAGTAAAGAGATCATGGACTTTAATGCTGATGGCACTTTACTCATGAAACAGGAATCAAAAATGATGGGTATCATGGAAATGACAGCTAAATGGCATTTTGATAAGAAAATACAACGGTTGATTATGACTATTGAGATGGAAGGCAGAAAGGAATCGCAAGAATTAGAAATTAAAGAATTGACAGATACTCGATTGGTATTGATATCACCTAATAAACAAACAGTTTATATACCTTCAGAACTGGTTGTTGAGCAAGAAGCTACTGAAGAGATTGTGACTACCACAGTTACAACTGGCCAAAAGTCAAGTAGTGGAGCGGCTATGAATCCAGATTCTTGGCAGGGCAGTTTAAATTATACTATTGTAATGGTGGGTGATAATGATTCTAATGTTGAACAAAAAGCTAGTGGAGTTAT
>JADGEA010000008.1 GCA_016744615.1 Flavobacteriaceae bacterium | reverse complement strand
TGAAAAATAATATATTTAATAACCTGATCAGAAAAATGGTGGTTGCTGATAAAATTTATCAATCAAAATTAGTATGCAACTAACTACTGACCTCTATAATTATTAATTTTTATACCACCAATTTATATTGATTAAATTTAGAATTAGGTGTTGTATTTTCTAATTCTGTATGCCTTCTTTCATTATTATAAAACTGTACATATTTCTGGCAAGCTCAAAAAATTAGTTTAAAACAAGCTATACAATTAGCACAAGAAGAATCTCCTGACTATAAGGCAAATTTGCATAGAAATGAAGCAAGTTATTGGAGAAACAAAAATTTTCGTGCAAGTTTTTTACCTCAATTTAGATTAAATGCAACTTTGCCTGCATACTCCAATTCTATAAAAAGGATTACAAATGATCAGGGAGAAGATATATTTGTAAATCAAAACCAATCTCGAATTGATGCAAGACTATTTATTTCACAAAATGTTGGATTTACAGGAGGTAACTTATCTGTGAACTCCCAAATTGAACGAGTAGATATTTTCGGTGACAATCCATCTCAAGGGTATTCCATTGTTCCTTTTTCCATTAATTATTTTCAAAATTCATTATTTTATAATCCATTTAAATGGGATAAAAAAATTGAACCTCTACTATTTGAGGAATCAAAAAGGGGTTTTATTGAAAATATGGAACAAATATCTTTGAGAACATGCCAATTATATTTTAATTTATTGAAATCACAAATACAATTAGAAATTGCTCATAAAAATTTATCTAATTTGGATACACTTTTCCAAATTACAAAAGGAAGATTTAGAATGGGAAAAATTGCTGAAAATGACCTATTGCAAATGGAGCTTAGATTGTTAAATTCTGAAAATGATGTAACAACTAATATGATTTCCTTAAAAAAATCTTCACAAGATTTAGCCCGCTATTTAGATTTGTCAACTGAAAATATTGAATTGAATATTCCTGAAAAACTGGGACAATTTGAGGTTGACACTAAAAGAGCAATTGAGGAAGCTGAATCTAACCGTAAGTTCGTAATAGAATATAGGCGTAGAAGATTAGAATCGGAAAGAGAACTGGCAAGGATAAAAGGTGAAAATGGGTTAAAAATTAATGTAAATGCAAACTTTGGATTATCTCAACATGGACCAGAACTTAATGATTTATTTAATAATTATGACCAACAACAAAATTTAACAGTTACTTTAGGTATACCTTTATACGACTGGGGAGTTTCTAAATCAAAAAGGAGGATGGCAAAAGCAAATTTAGATTTGGTAATAACTAATTTAGAGCAAGAAAACCAAGCATTTGAACAGGAAATATATTTACACACCCTCAACTGGGCTAATCAAAGAAATTTTTTAGCAACAACAGAAAAAGCACTGGAGATAGCAAATAAAAGATATGATATATCTAAAAAAAGATATATTCTAGGAAAAATAACCATAACAGATTTAAATTTAGCGCAAGAAGAAAAAGACAAATCCACTGTTAAATACCTAAATTCTCTCGGGAAATTTTGGATGGATTACTACACTTTAAGAAGATTAACTTTATATGATTTTGTAGCTGATAAAAAAATTGAAGCTGTTGATATTTTTAGCAACTAATTATTTACCATTCAATTGCAGGTTTACCTATACTTTTTAAGTATTCATTTGTTTTACTAAAATGTTTATTACCAAACCAATACCCCCTATTAGCACTTAGCGGAGATGGATGTCCAGAGGTCAATATATGATGTTTTCCGTTATCAATTTTTGCTCCTTTCTTTTTTGCAAATCCTCCCCAAAGTAAGAAAACAACATGTTCTTTTTGTTCGGATATTTTTTGGATTACAGCATCTGTAAACTGTTCCCAACCTTTTCTTTGATGAGATCCTGCTTCATGAGCTCTTACAGTCAATGTTGCATTGATTAATAATACGCCTTGATTCGCCCATTTTTCTAAATTTCCACTTTTTGGATAAGGATTTCCCAAATCTGTTTCTATCTCCTTAAAAATATTGATTAGAGATGGTGGATGTTTAATACCATCGTGAACCGAAAAACACAATCCATTTGCTTGATTCTCCCCATGATAGGGATCTTGACCAATGATTACAACCTTTATTTTATCAAAAGAAGCATGATCAAAAGCGGCAAATATTTCCTTCCCTTTCGGGTAGCATGTGTATTTTGTATATTCTTCTTTAATAAAACCTACTAATTTTTGAAAATATTCATTTTCAAACTCTTCTTTTAAAATTGTTTTCCAACTTTCAGAAATATGAACCTCCATAGCATTATTTTATTTATTTTTGTCCAGTACAAATCTACAATTTTGGTAAATAGAATAACGCAAAAAACATTAAACGATTTAGAATTCCCAACAGTACTTCAAATTATTGAAGCATATTGCATTTCAGAACTTGGGAGGGAGAAAGTATTACAGATCCAACCAATTCCCAGAGAATTAGAATTAAAAACAGAATTGAATCAAGTAAATGAATACTTGGCCTCCTTTGAAAATGAGAACAGAATTCCGAATCATTATTTTGATGATATTACCAAAGACATCTATTTGCTAAGAATTGAGGATAGTTTTTTAGAAGGAAACTCTTTTCAAAAAATATCTTCTATTTCGGCAACAGTTAATAATTTATTGGTCTTTTTTAAAAAATTTAGAGAGTACTACCCTACTTTTTTTATACAATCAGAAAACATTAATCTTACTACGTTTTTGATTAATCATATTGACAAAATGATATCTCCTTACGGGGAAGTTGTTGATAAAGCATCAGAAACTTTAAATGGCATTCGCAAAGAAATTAATAGAGTAAGAGGTAAATTAGGAGGAAGTTTTACCAAATCACTTAGCCATTATGTAAGTTTAGGATATTTAGATGATATCAAAGAATCAGTTGTAGATAACCAAAGGGTTCTTGCCGTTCAGGCCATGCACCGCAGAAAAGTAAAAGGTACCATTTTAGGAAATTCCAAAACTGGCAGCATTGTTTATATTGCCCCTGAAGCAACTTTACAGCTTACCCGTGAGTTACAAAATTTACAATACGAAGAAAAAGAAGAAATTGTAAAGATCTTAAAACAGCTCACCAATACAATCCGACCATATACAGACCTTTTAATTACTTATATCAATTACCTTAGCCATTTAGATATGGTTGGTGCTAAGGCAAAATATGCCTATGATATAAATGCTTGTTTACCAAAAATTGTAAGAGAACAAAAGATCTATTTTAAAAATGCATACCATCCCATTTTATGGGAAGAAAATAAAAAACAAAATCTGCCTATAATTCCGCAAACGCTTGAATTAGACAAGCAACAAAGAATTATTGTCATCTCCGGACCAAATGCAGGTGGAAAAAGTATCACTTTAAAAACCATTGGATTGTTACAAGCAATGTTACAAAGTGCTATCTTAATTCCGGTTCATGAGCGAAGTGAAGCAAGTATATTTGATAATATCCTGACAGATATTGGTGATAATCAATCCATTGAAAATCAATTAAGTACTTACAGTTATCGTTTAAAGAACATGCGTAATTTCCTACGGAAATGTAATGATAATACGCTCTTTTTAATTGATGAATTTGGTACCGGATCTGACCCTGAATTAGGTGGGGCTTTAGCAGAGATTTTTTTAGAAGAATTTTATGAAAAAGGAGCTTTTGGAATTATCACCACTCACTATGCCAACTTAAAAGTATTGGCTAGTGAATTGGAAAATGTGGTAAATGCCAATATGCAATTTGACCAAAAATCATTAGAGCCTCTTTTTAAATTACATATCGGTCAAGCCGGAAGTTCATTTACATTTGAGGTTGCACAAAAAAATGGTATTCCGTTCCGGCTGATCAACAGGGCAAAGAAAAAAGTGGAAAGAGAAAAAATTCGTCTTGACAAAACTATTGCAAAATTGCAAGGAGAAAGAAATAAGCTTCAAAAAACAACAGATGCTTTAGAAAAAGAGAAATCTTTTGCCAAAGAAAACTCAGAAGATCTCTTGATCAAACAACAAAAAATTCAGGATAAAATCAACAGTTTTCAGGAACTTTATGACAATAATCAAAAAATGCTTTCTTTTGGACGAAAATCTAATGAACTGATAAACAAATTCTTTCAAACCAAAAATAAAAATCAATTACAAAATGAATTTTTGAAATGGGCCATGATAGAGAAATCTAAACATGAAGAGAAGAAAAAAGAAAAAATAGAGATTGAGCACCAAAAAAAGAATTCAGATAAAGAAAAACCACTCTCAAAAAGAGAGAGAACAAAGATCAATAAAGAGATTAGGTTACAACAAAAACTAAAGGAAGATCATCTTAGAAAAATTGAAAAAGAAGTTTTACCCGAAGTGAAAAAAGCAAGAAAAAAGAAAAAAACGATTGAAAGGGAAAAAGCAATTGTAATTGATGGTTATGAGCTTCAAATAAATGATCGTGTAAGGCTAATCGATGGTAATGCAAAAGGTACTATTGATAAAATTGAAAAAAATATTGCAACCATAAATTATGGATTTTTTATTGCAAAAAGTAATGTTAATCAATTGGAACTAGTACAAAGAGTTCATCCTAAATCCTTTCCAAAGAGAAAATCTTAATACTTAAAGCCAAAAGCCTACAGCCTTTTTTCAATCAGCATAACGCTCCATTTCCCTATCATAAAATAAACTAGCCTCTTCAATCAATTGTGCAATTTCAATTGCCAAATCTTCTTCGTTACCTTGTAAATCATCCATCCATTCGATCTCATCATTTACTAAATTGATTATAAATTGAGGAAACTCTGTATGAACAATAAATATATCTTCTGGATGATCGGTATTATCGCCTAATAAAAATTTTGGTAAAGTCATTTTATTTAATTTTAAAGATGTAAAAATACTAAAAAAAGGATATTTTATTACTTAATCTGAAATTTGTTTATATCCTACTTTGATAAGTATATAAATCAAAATATCTTCCTTTTTTATCAATTAATTCTTGGTGTTTACCTCGTTCAACTATTTTACCTTCTTCAATAACCAAAATTTGATCTGCTTTCTGTATCGTACTTAATCTATGTGCTATTACAAAAGTTGTTCGATCTTTCATCAAAATTTGTAAACTTTTTTGAATATATGATTCACTTTCTGTATCTAAATTTGAAGTAGCTTCATCTAAAATAATAATTTTCGGATTTGCCAATAATGCTCTTGCAATAGATATTCTTTGTCGCTGACCACCTGAAAGCTTCACTCCTCTTTCGCCAATAACAGTTTCTAATCCATCATCAAAACGATCGGTAAATTCATTAACATAGGCTCCTTTTACTGCTGCCAATACTTCTTCTTCGGTAGCATTTGGTCTCGGAAATAAGATGTTTTCACGAATGGTTCCTTCGTATAAAAAATCATCTTGTAAAACCACACCTAACTGACTTCTATAACTGCTTAAATTTACTGTAGTTAAATCGATTCCGTCCAAGGTGACTTTACCTTTACTTGGACTTAAAAAAGTAGCCGCTAAACCTGCAATAGTCGATTTTCCTGACCCTGAAGACCCTACCAAAGCAGTTACACTTCCCGCAGGAGCGGAAAAATTAATGGCATGTAAAACCTCTTTATTTTTATCATAACCAAAAGAGACATCTTCAAAAACCATATTACCTGTAACATTATTCAAAACAACTTTTCTTGTTTCTGGGTCATCTTCTTCGGTCATATTCATTAATTCTTGGGTACGATCTAATCCCGCCATTGCTTCCGTTAGTTGACTACCAATATTACTCATTTGAACAATAGGCGCAATCATAAAACCAAGAAACAAAGTAAAGGATACAAATTCACCATAGCTCATGCTTTCATTCATAATAAAATAGCCGCCCATACCCATAATTCCGGCGGAAGCCAAACCTAAAAGTAAAGTAGAACTACTTGTCATTAAAGCGGTTGCTGTTAAACTTTTTTTTACATTAAGAAATAAACGCTCAACGCCTTTTTCAAAAGTTTTATTCTCTTGTTCTTCGGCATTAAACCCTTTGATTACACGAACTCCATTTAAAGTTTCAGTTAATCTACCTGTTACTTCTGCATTAATTTTACCACGAGCTCTAAAAATAGGACGAATATAACCGAAAGCTTTTAAGGCAATAAAAGCAAAAATAGCTACTGGCACCAAAACAAAAAAGGTCATGGTTGCATTAATTTTTATTAAAATAACCAAAGAAATTATTGCTGTAATTGTTCCTCCAATTAATTGAACTAAACCTGTACCAACTAAATTACGTACCCCTTCAACATCGCTCATAACACGAGAAACTAAAGCTCCAGATTTATTATTATCGAAAAAACTTATAGGTAAAGTTAATAGTTTTCTTTGCACTTTTGCTCTTAGCAAAGATATTAAATGCTGTGCTTCAACACTTAACAATCTTGTTAATGAAAAAGAAGTTAGTGACTGAATTAAAATAGATACACTCACAACAATTAACAATATTTTTAGGCCATGCATATCCTTTGCAGGAATTATTTCGTCAATTAAATTTTTTGTTGCGTAAGGCAAAACTAATCCTGCTAAACTTTTCAAAATAATTAAAACCAAACCAATAAAAACGATTTTTTTTCTGGGCCAAATAAATTCTTTAAATGCCCATGCTAAGGATACTTTTTTTTTAGTCATGGTTTTTTATAGTCTAAAACCAAGCCAAAGTTTAAAGAGGTGACAATTCGACATCATTTTGAATTAAAAAATTCTATAACTACTGCAATTAATTACTGTATATTTGCTTTTTTTTATTCAAAAAATAAAACCATGCCATTTACTTCATTAGGCCTATCACCTTCTTTACAAAAAGCATTGGATGATGCCCATTATAAAAAACCATACCCAATTCAAAAAGAGGCTATTCCTGCTATTTTAAATCGCAAAGATGTTTTAGGAATTGCCAAAACTGGCTCAGGTAAAACTGCAAGTTATGTATTGCCTATTTTAATGAATTTACAAAGCAATACAGCTATTAAAAACAGGCATGTAAATGTTTTAGTATTGGTACCAACTCGGGAATTAGCAATGCAAGTAGGCGAAGTATTTCAATCTTTTGGATCTAAATTACCACAGCGCATCAAAACTTTGTCGGTATTTGGTGGTGTATCTATCAATCCTCAAATGATGGCTATGCAAAATGTAAACGTTTTGATTGCCACACCTGGTAGACTATTAGAGCTGGTTGACAAAAATGCGGTTCATTTAAACTCGATAGAAACTTTGGTTTTGGATGAGGCAGATAAAATGTTAAATCTTGGTTTTAAAGAAGAGGTAGATCGCATTATTAATTTATTACCAAAAAAACGTCAAAACCTATTATTCTCGGCAACATTAAATGAGGATGTAAATAAGGTGGAACAAGTATTATTGCACAATCCCTCTGTAATTAAAATTGCTGTCGAAAATGACAATATTGATTTGATAAATCAGTTAGGGTACTTTGTCAAGGAAGGAAATAAAGGTCCACTATTGCGTTATTTAATCAAACACAACAATTTACAACAAGTCTTAGTTTTTACAGCTTCTTCTTATAAAGCAGATAATGTGGCTAATAAACTTCGTAAAAACGGAATAGATGCCTCAGCCATTCATGGTAAAAAAAGTCAGGGGAACAGAAAAGAGACTTTACGTAAGTTTAAATCCGGTGAACTAAATATTTTGGTTGCAACCGATTTATTAGCTCGTGGTATTGATATTGCATTTTTACCTCATGTGATTAATTATGAGTTACCCCGATCTCCAAAAGATTATGTACACCGTATTGGTAGAACCGGTCGTGCCGAAAACCCTGGTGAAGCGATCTCTTTTATCACACCCGAAGACAAACATCACTTTAAAATTATTCAAAAAAAGATGGGTAAAGCTGTTACGATGATTGATAGTGAAAATATAGATTTTAATTCCTATTAAAAAAAAATGAATACAGACGGTAGAAATAGAAAAAATATTGAAATTGGATTTGAAGTTGAAATTGTTCAAAAACAAGATCAAAGATCAGGTAATTTAACTGAAGGAATTGTAAAAAGAATTCTTACAAAATCACCAAATCATCCTCATGGCATTAAAGTACTGTTAGAAACAGGCGAAGTAGGTCGTGTTAAAACTGTTAAATTTGATTAAGTAATTTAAACTTTTCCTCTTTTAAAAAAAGATTTGTATGTTTATAAACATCTATAAAAATTAAATATTCTGAAACAATTAATCATTTTACTGTTTATTATTCTTATCAGTTGTCAAAATAAAATAGAAAAAAAACCTAACAAAAATAAAGCTCACCCCTTTTATATTGGCACTTACACCAAAGGGAATAGTAAAGGTATTTACAAATACATTCTTCAAAATGATGGAATCATCAAAAAAATTGGCTTAGCTGTTCCTACTGAAAATCCTTCTTTTTTAACATGGAGTCATGATAAGAAATTTCTTATCGCAGTTAATGAAATCAATTCAGTAAATGGCCATGGCACGGTGGAATCATTTTCTATAAATGGCGATAGCCTAACATTAATTAATAAAAGCTCTTCTGGTGGTGCTCACCCATGTTTTGTAACTACAAATAAATTAGGTTTTATATTAACAGCAAATTATTCAAGCGGTAATATTGGTCTGCTTAGACAGAATACTAATGGAGAATTATCAGATTTACTTTATGTACAACAACATACAGGTAAAGGAATAAATGATCGACAAAAATCTCCACATGCACACTCGGTTTGGTTTGATGCTGATGATTTGAATGTTATTTCTATCGATCTTGGCACCAATGAATTATGGTTTTCTAAATTAGACACATTACAACAAAAATTAACACCAAGTACTCCTACAAAATTAGCAATGTCACAAGGAGCTGGCCCAAGACATTTATCTATACACCCAAATAAAAAATGGGTTTATGTAATCAATGAATTGGATTGTACTATTACATTATTACAAAAAAATAAAACTGAAAAATATAAAATAATCAATTCTATTTCTACTTTACCTGTTGGCTATAATGAACCTAATACTTGTGCGGATATTCATACTTCAGCTGACGGTAAATTTGTTTACGCTTCTAATAGAGGCCATAATAGTATTGCTGTTTTTAAAGTAAATAATCTTAACGGAGCTTTAAAATTAATAGAACATAAACCTACATTAGGAGATAGCCCAAGAAATTTTTCACTATCACCAAATGATGATTTTTTAGTTGTTGCCAATCAACTCACAAATAATATCGTAGCATTTAAGCGCAATAAAAAAACCGGAGTTTTAGAATTCACTCATCAAATAGAAGCTCCGTCTCCTGTTTGTATATTATTTCAATAAACAAAATAAACCTAATAAATTATGCATAAAAGAACTGTTTTTGAGATGTTAAATAAAGCATCTATTCAATATGCTAATAAACCATACTTAAGTCAAAAAGATGATAATGGCTGGGTTCAAACTACTTTTAGTGAAGCAAAAATAAAAGCCATTAGTCTTGCATCTGCGTTCATTGAACTTGATGTTACATATGAAGATAAAATTGCTATTTTATCTGAAGCAAAAACAGATTGGATTATTTCAGAATTAGCAATGCTTTATGCAGGAGGGATTTCAGTACCACTTTCTATCAAATTATTACCCGATGAAATTACCCAAAGAATCAACCACTCAGATACCAGTGTTTTTATTATTTCCGAAAACACTATTGAAAAGGTTATCAGCCAAATTACAAACTACACCAATAAAAATTTAAAATTCATAGTTTTAGACAAACCTTCAAGCAAAATAAGTACCCAATGTAAAAAATACAATTTTGAAGAAAATCAATTACTTTTTATTGATGATTTATACAAATTAGGACAAGATAAGCTCGAGCAAAACCATTCGAAAATAGAAGAAATTGAACACCAAATTAAAGAAGATGATGTCGTTACAATTTCTTACACCTCTGGTACAACTGGCAACCCAAAAGGTATTATGCTTACACATCTAAACTATTATTCCAATAGCCATGAAGCAGTAAAAACCTTTCAAATTCAAGAACTTATTTCTACATTAATAATCTTACCAACAGATCATTCTTTTGCACATACTGTTGGTATTTATACAGCAATGGTAAAAGGGCTTTCACTACATTTTGTAGATGCACGCGGTGGCGGAATGAATGCGCTTAAAAATATACCCATAAACCTTGTTGAAGCCAATTCAAATTTTTTATTGACTGTGCCTGCGCTTACCAGTAATTTTATCCAAAAAATAAAAGAAGGAATTAAAGGCAAAAATGGTTTTATTCAAGGGATTTTTAATAGAGGAATTGCAGCAGGAATTTTAAGAAATGGTGATGGTTATACCAAACCTGGACTTGCTACTCAATTTACAACTTATTTTAATTTCGCTATTGCGGATGCCTTAGTTTTCAAAAAACTACGTTTAATTTGGGGAACAAAAATTGAGTTTTTTGTTGGCGGAGGCGCTTTGCTTGACATCAAACAACAACAATTTTACAATGCGATTGGCGTACCTGTTTACCAAGGTTATGGCCTAACCGAAGCAACCCCCATTATTTCAACAAACACACCTTTTTACCATAAAATGGGAACTTCGGGTAAAGTTTTAGGAAATATTACTTGTGAAATTTGTGATGAAAATGGTAAACCCCTTCCGAAAGGAGAAAAAGGAGAAATTGTTATCAAAGGAGATAATGTGATGAAAGGCTATTATAAAAATCCTAAAGCTACCGCTAAGACTTTAAGAAACGGCTGGCTATATACTGGAGATTTAGGTTTTATGGATGAAGATGATTTCTTGGTAGTTGTAGGTCGTGAAAAAGCTTTATTGATCTCAGAAGATGGTGAAAAACATTCGCCAGAAGAAATTGAAGAAGCTATTCTAAACAGCTCAAATTTCATCAATCAAATTATGATCTATAACGATCAAAAGAAATATACAACTGCATTGCTCACTTTAAACCAAGTTAATGTTAAAAACTGGATTCAAAAAGAAAACATTCAATCACAGGATGAAATTCTAAAAAAAATAAAAACAGAAATGCTTTTGTTTGCAGATCAACCCGAATTTAAAGGTAAGTTTCCATCAAAATGGATTCCCTCAAGTTTTCAAATACTTGAAGAAGATTTTTCAGAAGAAAACAAAATGATCAATTCAACATTAAAAATGGTTCGTAAAAATATTACAGAAGCCTATCAGGATCAACTGGATATCATGTATAAGGAAAATGCTCAAAAAAACGCTATGGAAGATAATATATTAGTGATCAACAAAATTTTTAAAATTTAAAAACGATATTTTAATGCAATAGCCACATGCCTGCCTAATCCATCAACACCAGAACCATGCATACGATAAGCTTCGTTAAAAATATTGTTAAAAGCAATATGAGCCTGAATCTTATTCCAGGTATAACCTGATTTGATATTTGCAACAAACCAACCGGGAGTTCCTCCATCCGGAATTCTATGATCATCAATATCTCCTGAAGAAAGCCGATCTTGTTTACCGGCAGCTAAAGATTGTAAGATCATAAAGAAGTTTTGATGATCATATCTTAAAGAAAGATCTCCAAACAAAGGAGGAATTCTTCTAAAAGGCTCATTTTTTGATATATTCTCACCAAAAGTATAAGTCAAACTACTTTGTAAAGAAAACTCATTCCAAAGTTTTGTATAAAACTCTACTTCTACACCTTTTACATATGCTTCACCAATATTTGCTTTTTTATAAACATCTTCTCCTCCATAGGTAGGTTCTCCATTATGTGTAGAACGAACTCTGGCAATAAGATCATCAATATGGGTATAGAATACCGCAGTATTAAAATACATTCTGCTATTTTCAAATTTATAACCAAGCTCATAATTTGTTGACCTTTCTGATTTTAAATCAGGAGCAGGAACTTCAATGCCATAATCAAAATCTCCAAAAGAAGTAATATCACTAATATTTGGTGCTCTGAACGCTGTATTAAAAGAAGCATAAATTCTACTTTTATCAAACTTATAATTTACACTGGCATTCCATACCAATGAAGAACTGGATTGATCTAAATTTCCAAATATTTCATCTTCAGAATTATTTTTGGTATAGTTATAACGCCAACCTGCTTGAAATATCCATTGATGTAAATTGTACAAATAAGCGTTATAAAATCCGGTTGTTAAAGCAGTAGAACCATCTGGATATAAACCTCTTGTAGCATGTTCAATTTCTCCTGTATCTACATTTTTAAATTCTCTCGAACTTTTGATATAGTCATAATAAAAATCAATACCCGAAACCATTTCAACTTTACTAAAAATCAATGCATCTAGCTGTGCTGCCAAACCATGGGTTGAAATATCATCTTTTTCGTTTTTATTGATTATATGGTTATTTTTCTTTGTATCTCTTTCTTCATTAGATTGTTGAAATGAATAAGTAATTTGAAAACTTTCCAATGCCGAATCAATCCACTTTTTATCATATCTTAAATAGGCAAGTTGTCTTTGCTGTAAAGTAAAATTATAGTATTCATATCCTTTTTGGGCAACTTTATCATATCTTGGAACATCATCTTGTCTTAACCATTGATAGCTTGCTGTAAGCTTACTATTATTTTTTAATTGCCACGCACCTTTAAACATAAAATCTTTTTCCAAATATCCTGAAGGTCGCTGATAACCAATTCCTTTACCTGCATAACTATCACCAAAATTTCGAATACTTCCATTGCTGATAAACGCAAAATCACCAAAATTTCCATTAAGCTCTACATTCCCAGTGTATTCCATATCATGACTCATCATCTGGCCACCTATACTTCCTGTTATTTTCTTTTCCGTTTCAAAAGAAGGATCTAAAGTATTGATATTGATCGTCCCTCCTATTGCATCAGAACCGTATAAGGTAGAACCTGCACCACGTAGTACTTCGATGGTTTTTACAGAAAAAGGAGATACCGTATTAAAATACTGATTGGGTCCATAACGAAAAGTACTATTGTTCATTCTTATACCATCTACCAATAACAAAACATAATTTCCTGTAAGTCCGCGAACAAATGGAGAACCTCCTCCATGATTGGTTTTTTGCATCCATACACCAGGAACATGCATCATGGATTCAGCCAAAGATCTTGAAATATTATCCTCTATATTACTTTTAGAAAGTGTAGAAATAGAAGCCGACTGTGAAACGTTTGGTAATTTATTCTTTGTGATTCCTAATTCAACATCATTTAACAAAGTAGATGATGACTTTAAATAGATTATAATTTTTCCATTGCGATCTTTAACTACATAACTTTGACTGATATATCCAATATGGGATATTCTAATTTTATCACTGTTATTTAACGCAATAGAAAAATTACCGTTTTCATCAGAATAAGCACCCATTTTATTATCAGCTATGATAATATTTACTCCCTCTAACGGTTGTTTTGTATCTCTGTCAAATATGGATCCGACAATCTGCTGCGCCTTCATTGAACTAAATGATAATAAAGTGATTATCAGTAATATATACTCAAAACTGTATTTTTTCTGTTGGATCATATGTATAGGTAATAACATTAAAAAACTAACTAATTTCAAGAAGTAAATATAAAATATTTTTTGGATTTTTATATTGAAAAAACATCTTTAATAAGGCATGAAAAAACCTTGAAATTCGTAAAATTTCAAGGTTATATTTATTATTCAACTATGAAATTCCACTCCTTGGCGGAATTAGTTTAACTTACAATTTTGAATGCATTTTGCAAACTTTTCAAATACCGATAATAATCGGTAGAGTTACCTAATATGCATCATCGTGTACATTAGCCACTGCTCTACCCGATGGATCGTTCATGTTTTTAAAACTCTCATCCCATTCCAGTGCCGTTTTGGTACTACATGCAACTGACGCCTCCTGAGGAACACAAAGTGCCGCAGTATCTGACGGGAAATGTTCCGTAAAAATAGAACGATAATAAAACTCTTCTTTACTTGTTGGAGTTTGAATTGGGAATTTATATTTGGCATTTGCTAACTGGTCATCGGTAACTTCTTTATCTACTACTTCTTTTAAGGTATCTATCCAGGAATACCCAACACCATCAGAAAATTGTTCTTTTTGTCGCCATACAACACTTTCCGGTAAATAACTTTCAAATGCTTTTCTCACCACCCATTTTTCCATACGCTCACCATTGATCATTTTATCTTTTGGGTTGATCCTCATCGCAACATCCATAAATTCTTTATCCAAAAACGGAACTCTACCTTCAATTCCCCATGCTGCCAGTGATTTGTTTGCTCTTAAACAATCATACATATGTAATTTCTCTAATTTACGTACCGTTTCTTTATGGAATTCTTCGGCACTTGGAGCCTTATGAAAATACAAATAACCTCCAAATAATTCATCAGCTCCCTCACCAGACAATACCATTTTTACACCCATAGATTTGATAACCCTTGCCATTAAATACATAGGAGTAGAAGCCCTAATGGTTGTAATATCATAGGTTTCAAGGTTATAAACAACATCTTTTATCGCATCCAAACCTTCTTGTATTGTAAACTTGATCTCATGATGTACAGTACCAATATGATCGGCAACTTTTTGTGCAGCAATCAGATCGGGTGAACCTTCCAGCCCAACTGAAAAGGAGTGCAATTGTGGCCACCAGGCTACTTGCGTATCACCTGATTCAATTCTTTTTTCGGCATATTTTTTCGCTATTGCGGAAATGACTGATGAATCTAAACCTCCCGAAAGTAAAACTCCGTAAGGCACATCACTCATCAACTGTCTGTGAACGGCAGCCTCTAAAGCATCACGAATCTCATCAATACTAGTTTGATTTTCTTTTACAGCTTCAAAATCACTCCAGTCACGTTTGTACCATTGTGTTAATTTACCATCTTTGCTTGTATAATAATGACCCGGAGGGAACAACTCTATTTTAGTACAAGTTCCTTCCAAAGCTTTTAATTCAGATGCAACATAAAAAGTTCCGTTTGCATCCCAACCCATATACAACGGAATCACTCCTATATGGTCACGTGCAACAAAATACTCATCATTCTCTGCATCGTATATTGCAAAACCAAAAATACCATTCATTTCATCTAAAAAGGCAGGACCTTTTTCTTTATATAGAGGTATAATTACCTCGCAATCTGACTCTGTTTGGAAATTAAATTTTCCTTCAAATTGTTTTCTTAATTCCAAATGATTATAGATTTCACCATTTGCTGCTAAAACTATTTTTCCATCTTCACTATACAAAGGTTGCTTCCCCGAAGCTGGATCCACAATTGCCAAACGTTCATGGGTCAAAATAGCTTTCTTATCATCATAAATTCCACTCCAGTCCGGACCACGATGACGGATCTTTTTCGACATTTCCAACAGTTTGGGTCTAAGAACTTCTGCTTTTTCCTTTAGATCAAATGCACATACAATTCCACACATGTTTTATATTTTTAAGTTTTATCTTTGTTTTAATTCTGATGCAAATATGCATTTATAATTACATATGACAAACACTAACTGCATTTTTGATTATATTTATTAACTTTATATCAATTTTATGCAACTATTTATAACTATTTAACAATAAAAACATAACATACACTAACAATTATAAATTATCAAAAAATAACTAGATTTGGATTAGCTTAGGTTTCTACCTCAATTCTTTTAAAAGTACATGTAGAATGGCAAACATAAAAGTAAAATCAATTGAGAACAGACTTACACTATTGTTAATTTCATAATAGTATTCTACTTTGTAGTTTTATACTC
The DNA here is from genome assembly GCA_016744615.1 of Flavobacteriaceae bacterium. Lineage (GTDB taxonomy): Bacteria > Bacteroidota > Bacteroidia > Flavobacteriales > Flavobacteriaceae > Lutimonas. The sequence goes on along the minus strand of JADGEA010000008.1, from coordinate 26,572 downwards.
ACTATACATATATCAAATTGATTTTGTGATTATTGGAGTATTTAGAGAACTACTGACTATCCCCTTTTTTATTGCTCAAATCATTTTTATTTTTTTTGGAATGAAATTCCTTATCAAAGAAAAAAGATACAGCCTTTTATATATGTTTAGTTTTACATTATTAATCATATGTACTTCACTAACTATTGGAAGCTTCTTTATTTAACACGTTTAACAAGTTTATAATCTCACTATAAATTTTCAACCCAACTTCATTTCCATATAAATGGATATCAAAATCACTCTGTTTATTTTTAAAATATTGTACAGCATGCAATATTTCTTCTTTATTATGACCAACTATTTTAGCAAATCCATTTTCTACCAGCTCTACCCATTCCGTTTCTTCGCGAATAATAATACAATACTTTTTATTAAAAAATGCTTCTTTCTGCAAACCACCACTATCGGTAACTACCATTTTACAGTTTTTAAGTAATTCAAGCATATCAAAATACCCAACCGGATCAATAAAAGTAATATTGTATTTTAAATCATTCTTTTCTAAAATATTTTTAGTTCTGGGATGTAAAGGTATAACAACCTCCATCTCTTTAGATACTTCTTCCAATCCCTCAAAAATAGATTTCAATTTTGACAGATCATCTGTATTTTCTTGCCGATGAATTGTTGCCAATACAAACTCTTTATTTTCTAATTTCAAGTCTTTGATGACAGATGATCTTTTTGCCGAATCCTTACTGTAAAACGCAACTGCGTCTTTCATAATATCACCACTTTTTACAACTTGAATATCCAAATTGTCAAAACCTTCTTTTTCTAAATTTTTAATAGCAGTATCTGTAGGACAAAGCAACAGATCTGAAATACGATCGGTTAAAATACGATTGATTTCTTCTGGCATTTGCATATTGAATGAACGTAAACCAGCTTCAATATGAATTACCTTAATATCTATTTTTTTAGCAGCCAAAGCACCTGCAATGGTTGAATTAGTATCTCCATAAATTACAACCGCATCTGGTTTTTCACCCATAAGAATCTTTTCTATCTTTTCTAACATTTGCCCTGTCATGGCTCCATGACCTAAGCCATTGATATCCAGATTATATTTTGGCTTTGAAATATCCATTTCATCAAAAAAAACATCACTCATATTGCTATCATAATGCTGACCGGTATGTATGATAATTTCTTCTATTTCATCTTTATCAGAAATCACTCTACTCAGTACTGCTGCCTTAACAAATTGTGGGCGAGCTCCTAATATGGTTACAATTTTTTTCATAATTTTTTTATCACTTCAGCCAACTGGCTAGTTAAATTTTTTCTTTGGTACTGTTCAATACTCTTAGTATCAACCTTTAATTCACCCTCTTTATATTTTCTATATAAATCTAATATAGTTTTTTTTAGATTTTCTTTGTCCTCAAAATCTACAACAAATCCAGCATTTGTTTTATTAATAATTTCTGCCAAATCGCCATTTTTTGGAGCAATAGCTAAAACAGGTCTTTTGGCCTGTAAATATTCAAATATTTTTCCTGTAACAATTCCTTTTGCTGCTGGAACTTTATTGACAGCTAATAATAAAACCTGTGTCATTTTTTGATAAGCTATTACTTTCTGATGAGGAACATAAGTAATATATTTTGTGTTTTCCTCTAGCTTATAATCAGCAATATAATTTTTTACTTCCTTTGCTACTTCACCAATTAATTTTATTTCCAGATCATTTTTAAATTCTGGATTTTCACTTATTATTTCTGATAAAACTTCCCATAATCTCTTCGGATTTCTATCAGCATTCATTAATCCGATATGGGTGATAGAGAATTTTTTGTCTAACTCTTTTTCACTAGCTACTATATCTCCATCAAATCCATTACTGATAACATGAATATTTTTATTGAACTGATCAAATTTCTCCTTCATGGTTTTCCCTATAACAATCACTGCATCAGATTGCTGTAAAACTTTTTTTTCTAACTCTTTATGCTTTTTAATAGCTTTTTCTGTTAAAGGTAACTGATGAAAATAATCAATATCTGTCCATGGATCTCTAAAATCAGAAATCCATTTGATAGGAAATTTTTTTTTCAATTCCATCCCAATTAAATGTATACTATGTGGTGGACCGGTTGTGATAACCACATCCACTTTATGATTTTTTAAATATTCTGAAAGAAATCTTACGGATGGTTTTATCCAAAATTTTCTGGCATCCGGAATAAAAAAATTAGCACGAATGTATTGTAATTGACTTTCTATAAAAGAAGGGTTTGGATTTAAAAATCCTGCACTGGTTTTTTGTTGTTTGCCTTTAATAAGGCTTAATAAATTATTAGGTTCCCATATGGGTTGTTTAATGATTTCTATTCCTTCAGGAATTTCTTTTTTCAAAGTATCATCTGTTATAACATAATCGGGATTTTCAACCGTATAAACAACAGGTTCAACATCAAAATCCTGTAAATATTTTACAAATTTCAACCAGCGCTGAACACCACTTCCTCCTGCTGGTGGCCAATAATATGTAATGATCAGTGCTTTCATTTAGAGGTTTCTAATTTATCATAAATATCAATCAAACCCTGTGATACTTTTTCCCATACAAATTCTCCCTCAATAAACCTTAATCCATTTTTACCAAGTTCTTCACACAAATTAGGATCTTTGTATAATATCATAATCTTTTCAGCAAAATCTTCTGCATCTTTTTCTTTGTGAATAAATCCACTTTTGGTTTTTTCTACAAGTTTTTTCTGAGCCAGCGCATCACTTACCAAAACAGGTTTTGCAAAACTCATATACTGAAACAATTTATTTGCATAAGCCACATCATGTTGGGGATTTCTGTAAAGTGGTGAAATGCAAATATCACTCGCAGCAATATAAGAAGGAAACAAACTCACATCCTGCCAACCTTCAAAATCAACAAAAGCATCAAGATTAAGTTCTTTTACACGTTCTTTTAACACATCATCCGTACTACTTTCCCCAACAATTACAAGTTTAATATGATTGATTTTCTTACGTAAAATATCAATTGCATCAATTGCTGTCAACAATCCTCTTCTTAAAGCCGTATCTCCCAAATAAAGGATAGTGAAATTTTTCCAATATTTTTCGGTAATATCCTCATCAATAACCACATTGCTATAAAAAGATCTTTGAACTGTATTGGGAACCAGAATAATCTTTTCTTGGCTGATACCAGTTCTGTCAATAACCTCCTCAATAAATTCACCTGAAACCGTGATTACTTTATCTGCTTTACCTATAAATTCTTCCTCTTTCTTTTTCCACTTTTGTGGAGATATTAATTGTTTGCCAGGAAACTTTTGCAGATGAGGATATTCTTTTATTACCTCCGGCATGTTGTCATGCAGATCTAAAACCGTTGGCAGATTCAATTTTATATTTACCTTAAAAACAGCCTCCGCTATTCGCATATCGTGTATATGAATAACTTCTATTTTATTTTTAGACAAGAAATGGGCAATTTTTTTAGACATTAAATTTGTATAAAAAGAAAAAGTATACGCCAAAGCAGAAAGTTTATACTCCAATTTATTAGAAAGGTATCTTTTTACCTGAATTCCTTTAACAATCCCATTTCCATCATTATCATCATATTTTAAACAAAACAAAAAAACTTTATGACCAGACTTGATCAAAGCCATGGCTTCATTTTCAACCCGTGGATCGGGTGGAAAAGTTTTATCTAAAATCATTCCTATTCGCATAAAACCTAATTTCTTTCTGCGTAAACTGCGTAGTATCTTGGAGTAAATTTCCTTAAAATTGGTCGAAAACCTATCTTATTGATCGGACTAGTCCATTTCTCTGTTTTTTTGATATTCCAGCCTGCTTTTTCCAAAAGTAAATTAAACTGCCAGTCTTCAAACTCATGGTAATGATTATCCCATTTATCAATTTTACTTTTATATGCTTTTGCAAACCACAAATCTAACGGAATGGTTGCAATCAATTTTATTGATTTTAAAGCATTTAAAATATTAAAAGGTGCTATCAAATGTTCACAAATCTCAAAGGCTGTAACTGCATCCACTTTTTGATTAGCAATATCCTTAAAATCAATATCCAGGTCTTCACCTTCTGTATTAATCACCGTATACCCGTAGGTTTCCATGATCTCACTCAAATCATTCCTCACACCAAGATCTAGAATCGTAGCTGGAGCCGGTAGAACACTTTGTAAAAATTCAATGGTATGATTATACCTTTTATTGTGGTGATTTGCCATCTTTCTTTTTATCTTTAAAATACCATCCCAAAGGAATTAAAACAAGTAATGCATAGGATATCAATGTGACCATATTCCCTTGTTGAATAACTTTTGGCTCAAATTTAAATTCAATTTTATGTTTCCCTTTCGGGATGACCATCGCCCTTAACACATAATTAGCTCTAAAATGAGGTGTTAATTTACCATCCACATAAGCATTCCATCCATCTTTATAATACATTTCAGAGAAAACTGCAAGCTGATCTACTTTTGAATTACTTTCGTATATCAAATCATTTGCCTGATATTTAGCTAATTGAATACTAGACAAAGAATCCTTTTGGAAAGTGAAATTCTCTAAATCATTTTTAAATACTGTAGAAATAATGACTGTATTTCTTGTATTCAAACTATCCAATGCCTTGATCTCTTCATTTGCTGATTCCACAAATTTTATATTTTCAATAAACCATGCATTTCCATTTGCTTCCTCATTCAATTGCACTTGAGCCTGGCTTTTATCATCTGGAAAAACAATGTATTTTGTATTCAGCATATTTAGTACTTCCAAATTATTCTTAGCTATTTGAAAATCAAATAATTCCTGATAACGTCTTGGTTTTGCTGCATGATAACCACCTATTGAGTTATGATAAAAGGAAGTGCTTCCATCATTCATCGGGTTTACCATAAAATTCATCACACGATAATGTCCTTTATCTTTTTGTATTTCAGCATCAATAGCACTTTTTACAAAAGGTTTTTCCAGTTTTGATGCTGTAATAAAATCATCATTATTAACATATCTTTTTGCAACTACAACCATATCTACTAAAACAGCAATCAGCAAGATACCCAACACAATATTTTTATTGATCTTCTTATCTATATATAGCCATAAAACACTTGCAACTATAACTACTGCGATTAATGTTCTCAAACTATCCTGAAAAAATATAGTCCTTCTATCTTCTACTAAAACTGCAGTAAAGCCTTCCAGCATTTTTTCAAATCTTAAGTCTCTAAAACTTTCAAATGCAAATAAATAAGATCCAAAAAGGGTAAAGAATAAGGCGATTCCTACTACAATAATGGCACTCCATTTTAGAGCATATATTTTTTCATTTTTATCTACTTTATCATCCAATAATTTTTGAACGGCCAAAATTCCCAGTAATGGAACAGCCAATTCTGCAATAACCTGAATGGAGGAAATCGCTCTAAATTTGTTGTAAAGCGGAACATAATCAATAAAAAGATCGGTTAACAATCCAAAATTCTTGCCCCAGCTCATTAAAATGGAAAATATAGTAGCAGCTACCAACCACTTTTTTAAATTATTTTTTACTAAGAACAAGCCCAAAACAAAAAGGAAAATCATAATCGCCCCAATATATGCCGGCGCAGCAACAATAGGCTGATTGCCCCAGTACATTGGTGCATTTTCTGACCACGACAAAGCTTGCTTCCTGCCTCCTTTATCTTTTAAAAACCTATAGAGATATGAATCTTTACCAATATTTTCGTTGTTTGATCCACCCATAAATCGAGGAATAAACAGATCAAATGTTTCTAATTTCCCATAGCTATATTCTGTGATATAATCTCTTGATAAACCTGATGATTGTTCCTTTTTGGAACCATCCGGATTAATGGTCAACTCACTTTTGCTACGGGTACTATGATCAGCATACTCTTTGGTCGCCAGTAAACTTGTGGCATTTACACCAACTGCTAAAAAAACGGCAACAAATAAAATTCCAACTTTTTTAAAATAGACTGGTAATTCTTTATTTTTATAGGAATCTATTAAATATACAACTCCAAAAATAAAGATCATAAATAGCAAATAATAGGTCATTTGCGGGTGGCTGGCATTTACTTCTAAAGCCATTGCCATTGCTGTGAGCACAAAACCTTGTAAATACTTGTTTTTAAAAACCAAGATTATTCCGGCTAAAACCATTGGCATATATGCAATTGCATGCGCCTTGGCATTGTGACCAACACCAAGAATAATAATAAAATAAGTGGAGAATCCAAAAGCCAGTGATCCAATAACAGCTAATTTCCAATCGACTTTCAATACCATTAACAGAACAAAAAAGCCAATAAAATACAAAAAGAGATAATCTGCAGGACGGGGTAAAAACCGGAGAACACTATCTGCTTTTTTGATATAATCGTTAGGATAATAAGTACTTAACTGATAGGTTGGCATACCTCCAAAAGCTCTGTCTGTCCAATAAGGTTCTTCCCCAAATTCCTCTCTAAATTCCTGTACTTCTTTTGACATTCCTCTAAATTGAGCAATATCACTTTGAAATAATTTTTCACCTTCTAAAACAGGCGAAAAATAAGCCAGTGAAACAATGATAAATGCAACAATTGCAATGATATAGGGTACTACTTTCTTAAAAACCATTCACATTTAGTTATTTGGTAATTAGATATTTGGATTCTAAAACTCAGTTGTAAGACATCAGAGTTCTACTCATCGACATCTTCATAATCAACATATTCTCCAACGCTCTTGTTACTTTTTTTTGTTTCACGAGGAGCTCTTTCAATGGTAGTTTCCCCTACTTGAGTATCATCAACCGGCTGTTGATTACCCTGCTGTTCACGAACTTTTTTCTCCACATTTTTCATCATTTTTTGAAAAAAAATGGGGAATAAATATCTTGTCACCAATTTAAATCCATACCATATCAATACAATTATTAAAATTGTGCGTAAAAAGTTCAAAAATCCTGCTTCCTGCATATATAATAACTTTTATAAGACCCCATATTCCTTAGGATCAGTTCTTCTTGAAAAAACTTTCCAAGCTCTTTAATTTTAAGCTTTAATAAATTAAAAGTCAAAAATAACAATTTGCAAGCAACTTCAACGTTTATATAAAGAAAATCTTATTTTTGGCTTTTATATAAAACTGTTTATGAAATATCTTTTTACGTTTTTTGCATTGCTGTTTATTACACAAACGGGGTTTGCTCAATATACCGATGTTATAAACTCCAAACGTCCGGGTTTTTCTGATAGTCCATACAGTGTTGGCACAAAAATATATCAGGTAGAAGGAGGCTTATTTTATAAAAATGTAGGTAATTACCTAACTTGGGATTATTCTCAAAATCCACCTGAACAAAACACATATAGTTCTACCAGTTTTGGTACAGATATTACTCTAAGAACTGGTCAATTTTTTGAAAGACTAGAATTCAATTTAGATTTAATTTTACAAAATGAAAATAGAAATTATACTCATCCATCCATATATACAGAATCAGGTTTAGGATTTTCGAAATTAACCATCGGTGCAAAATATTTGGTTTATAAACCTAAATATACGGATAAATCAAAAGAAATTCACAGTTGGAAGGCAAGACACAGTTTTGACAAAAGAAGGTTAATACCAGCCGTTGGAGTTTATGTAGGTTTAAATACAAATTTATTGAATGAAATGCATAAAAACCCGGATGGTATAAGTCCTAAATTTGCCATTTATACGCAAAATGATCTGAGCAATCGTTGGATTATTTTAATGAATTTTATTATGGATAATGCGTTTACCGATATTTCAGAAAACTCATTTATAGGTACTACAACTTATGCATTAACACAAAAAATTTCAATATTTGGCGAGGGGCAGATGTTTTTTAGAAATCAAGAAGGTGCTCCTAACGATATTCAGTTTGGAGCCGGTGGTGCTTATTTGATCAATAACAATTTACAGGCAGACCTCTCCTTTAGGATGATTCTTGATGAAAGAGGTGACAATACTTATTTGATAGGTGGCGGATTAGCATGGAGACTTGACAGGCATAAAGATAAGATCCTTAGATCTAAAACAGACAGCAGCAAATCAAAAAACAAAGAAAAGAAAGGGTTTTTTAATACAATAACATTTGGTTTATTTTCTGGTGAGAAAACTTCATCTAGCAGTAAAAAAATGAGAAGTGTAAAGACTTCAAAGGCAAAATCTAGAACCTTAACACCTCCAGTAAACAAAAAAGCGAAAAAAGCAAGAAACAAACAAAATAAAAAGCTAATCAAAGAACAGAAGAAAAGGGAGAAAGCGCAAATAAAATATAATAAAAAAGCCCAAAAAGCCAATAATTAAAACTTTAAATAGTTTATTTTTGGCACATGATTATAATTAGTGAAGTTAGCAGTAAAAGTGAACTGAAACAATATGTAAAATTTCCTTTTCAACTCTATAAAAACAATAAGTACTGGGTTCCCCCAATCATAAAGGATGAGATGGATAGTTTTGATAAAAAAATCAATCCCGTATTTGAACATGCAGATGCCCGTTTCTTTTTAGCTTATCAAAACAAAAAGATCGTTGGTAGGGTTGCTGCAATTATTAACTGGACTGAGGTTAATGAGCAGAAGGTCAAAAAAATGCGTTTTGGATGGTTTGATGTGATTGATGATATTGAAGTAACCAAAGCTCTTCTTGAAAAAGTAAATGAAATTGGTAAAGAAAATAATCTTGAATTTATTGAAGGCCCTGTAGGGTTTTCTAATATGGATAAAGTAGGTATATTAACTAAAGGTTACAAAGAGTTAAGTACAATGATTACCTGGTATAATTATCCTTATTATAAAGATCATGTAGAACAATTGGGTTATAAAAAATCACAAAAATTTTCAGAAACCTATTTCTATTTTAAAGATATTGATATTACAAAGTATAAGCGGTATGCTGAGATCGTAAAGAAACGTTATGAATTAAACCCCCTTAATTTTTCATCAACAAAAGAGATCATGCCATATGTAGGAGAAATGTTTGCCTTATTTAATACTTCGTATGAAAAATTGCCTTCATTTGTTCCTATTTCCGACAAACAGATCGAATACTTTAAGAATAAATTTATTAGTTTTATCAATCCGGAATATATCAAGTTCATCATCGATAAAAATGGAAAATTGATAACTTTTTCCATCACAATGCCTTCCTTTGCCAAAGCTTTTCAAAAAGCAAATGGCAAATTATTTCCAACTGGTTTTTTACATATTTTAAAAGCTAAAAAATACAGTAAGGATGTTGTTTTTTTCCTTATTGGTGTTTTACCAGAATACCAAAAAAAAGGAGTTACAGCCATAGTTTTTGATGAGTTCTTTAAAACTTACAAAGAAAAAGGAATATTAAAAACCTTTACGACACCTGAACTGGAAGAAAATAAAGACATACAACTGATCTGGAAAAACTTTAAACCTATTGTTTATAAAAAGAGAAGCACTTATAAAAAAGAGATTCACTACTAATTAACAATATGTTTGTTGCCTATTACTATCCTCTTTTCCTTATTTTTGTTTTACTTAAATAATATTCATGCAACTTTTTTACAGTCCTGATATCAATAATGAAACACAAAACTTCACCTTTACCAAAGAAGAAGGCAGGCATATTGTACGCGTTCTTCGCAAAAAAGAAGAAGATCTTTTATATATAACCAACGGAAAGGGTTTTTTCTTTAAAGTGCAGATCGTCAATGCAAATGATAAAAAATGTTTGGTAAAAATCATTTCTTTTGAAGAAAGAGAAAAAAATTGGAATTATCACCTTCATATTGCAATTGCTCCTACTAAAATGAATGATCGTTTTGAGTGGTTTTTAGAAAAAGCTACTGAAATTGGCATCGATGAGATCACACCCATTATATGCGACAATTCTGAAAGAAAAGTATTAAAGACGGAAAGAATGCAAAAGGTTTTAATTTCTGCAATGAAACAATCCTTAAAATTTAATTTACCAAAGCTAAATAAACCTGTTAAATTTTCTAAAATTGTAAGTTCAAATTTCAATGGAATTAAATTTATTGCACATTGTGAAGATCCTGATCAGAAAAACACTTTAAAAAATTTGATTAAACCCGATCAAAATATTCTAGTTTTGATTGGACCGGAAGGTGATTTTTCTCTAATAGAAATTACCAAAGCCTTGCAGCATCAATTTATTCCTCTATCTTTGGGTTCAAGCAGATTACGAACTGAAACCGCCGGAATCGTTGCATGTAGCTCAATTTCAGTAATTAATGAAAAATAATCAATTTGAATTTTAAGATCTTACTTTCTATATATCTTAAAAATAAGCAGTTTGTTTTAATAACTTTATTGCTTGTTTTTTTTTGTTTTACTTCAGGAATTGCAAATGCACAGCAAATTGCTATCTTAAAATATGAAGGAGGTGGTGATTGGTATGCCAACCCAACTGCTCTTCCTAATTTAATTACTTTCAGTAATAAAAATAACAATACAAAAATAGATAAGAAACCTGCAACTGTTGATGTTTCTAGTAGTGAGATTTTTAATTACCCTATTGTTTTTTTAACAGGGCATGGCAATGTTTTTTTTTCAGAAGATGCTGCTCAAAACCTAAGAAATTACTTAGTTTCAGGAGGGTTTTTACAAATTTCAGATAATTATGGATTGAATCCTTATATCCGAAAGGAAATGAAAAAAGTTTTTCCTGAGTTAGAATTCCTAGAAATTCCAATGGATCATCCTATTTATAACCAAAAATACAGCTTTACTGCTTTACCGAAAATTCATGAACACAATAATAAACCTCCTCAAGGATTTGGATTATTCAATAAAGGTCGGTTAATTTGCTTTTATGATTATGAAAGTGATCTTAGTGATGGATGGGAAGATGAAGTGGTACATAATGATCCGTTTGAAATTAGAATAAAGGCATTACAAATGGGAGCCAATATAATTTCATATGCCTTTAAGAATTGATTGAAAAATAAATGGCCCAAAATATTGATGACATACAAATTAATTTTGATTCAGAAAGTCTATGGTTTGTTAACCTGACTTTATCATTAATCATGTTTGGTGTTGCATTAGATATAAAGATTTCTGATTTTACCAATTTACTTAAATCACCAAAACCTGTGATTACTGGAATAATTTCACAATTCTTTTTAATTCCATTAGTCACTTTAATTCTCATCTACATTATCAAACCCTTTCCGAGTATAGCTTTAGGAATGTTTATGGTTGCCGCTTGTCCAGGAGGCAATATATCTAATTTTTTTACAAAATTATCAAAAGGAAATGCTGCTTTATCTGTTAGTTTAACAGCATTCGCATCTTTTGCATCTTTAATAATGACACCACTTAATTTTGCAGTCTGGGGTAATTTTTATGAACCAACAGCAATTCTATTGAAAAAAGTACAACTGGATCCTTTAGAGGTTGCAAATATGGTTATTATTATATTGGGTATTCCCTTGGTTATTGGAATGTTAATCAACCACTACTACCCAAAATTTGCAGGTCAATTATCTAAAATCTTAAAACCGGTTTCCATTTTGATTTTTTTAGGATTTATAGTTGGGGCATTTTCAAAAAATCTGGATGTGTTTTTAGAGCATATTCATTACGTTATTTATCTTGTTATTATCCATAATGTTGTACTATTTTTCGTAGGGTTTTATTTTGCAAAGATCAATAGGTTATCATATATAGATCAAAAAACTTTGAGTATAGAAACTGGCATTCAAAATGCAGGTTTAGGCCTCTTACTGGTTTTCTCTTTTTTTAATGGCCTTGGCGGAATGGCATTATTGGTTGCATTTTGGGCAATCTGGGATATTTTTTCAGGAATGGCACTCTCATTTTTTTGGGCTAAAAAAACTAAAAAACAAAAACCTGCATGAAAAAACTTTGGTATTATTTTATGAGAGCATACATTGCTTTAGGTCTGGACTTCTACTATAAAAAAATACTTGTAAAAGGCAAAAAGAATATTACTAAAAATAAAGCCATTTTATTTATTTCAAATCATCCAAATGCGCTAATTGATCCTTTACTGGTTGCTACTCATAGTTCAAGAACTATATATTATTTAACGCAGGCAGGTGTATTTAAAAACAAAATTGTAAAAAAAATATTAGATTCTGTAAATATGATACCAGTTTACAGAGTTAGAGATGGTCTTAATTCAAAAGATTTAAAGACCTATAATGATGAAATATTCCAGTATTGTTATCAAATCTTAAATAAAAAACAAGCTCTATTGATCTATGTAGAAGGCAGTCATAATTTCAGACGAAAAGTTCGACCTTTTAAAAAGGGGTTTACAAGAATCCTTTTTGGAGCGATGGATAAATATAATGACCTAGAAATTGATATTATTCCAGTTGGAATGAATTACACAAACGTAGATGGCTATGCCTCTAAGGTCAGCATTAATTATGGAGAACCCATTTCTTTTAGACTTTTTTGGGAGATTGAAGATAGAAATGAAGCTATAAAAAGATTAATTACCGAAGCAGAAAACAAACTAAAATTAGTTACAAACCATATTAGTGACGGTGAAAACTATGAGAAGATCATTCCATATTTTAAACCAGATGAGTTCTTGTTTCCTGAAAAAGTAAATGAAAAATTAAAATACATCAACCTAAATACAGTTCCTCAAAAAAGTAACAATTCTAAAAATAAATTTAATTTACTTCAATTAATAGTTAGTGTAAATAGTTTCTTTCCATTGCTTATCTGGAAAAAGATCAAACCAACCATCAAACAAACAGAGTATATATCCACCTTTAGATTTGCAGTAGGTATTACTACCTTTCCTATTTTCTTTTTTATTCAAAAAGGAATTGTTACTTACTTTTTTGGTAGCACAATTGGCTGGATATATTTAATCTTAAGTTTTTTAAGTGTTTTATTGCTCACTAAAACCCATAAGTAACTATTCTTCATTATCATTTTTTTTTAGGAATAATGATTCCTCTTCTAAATATAGAAGCTCTGCTACTGATATTAGCTTCTTTATCATGTCATTAACATTATCAGTGTCATTTACCAATGAAGATGCCATGTTCACTGTAATTAAGTTATTTCTAATTAATTTATTGATAGCTTTATTACTGCTGTGGATTTCCTTTATCGCTTCTCGTTTTAGTTTCAAAAGCTGTTCATAATACAATTCTTTATCCTCTTCTTTTCTAAAGTGATAGATGATACGTAATACTTTTACAACTTTCTTTCTGAATTTATCATATTCTTTACTGATATATTTATTATTAGAATTTAAATACACAGAAACATTTTTATTCAATTCTCTAACATCTCTGATAATCTCAACCATTTTTCTATTGGCAATTTGTATATTCGAAATACGGGAATTTTGTATTTCATCCAATTTTAATGTGCTTTGACCTTTAGTGGCATATTTAATTATTTCGCCATAAATAGTTTTTACTTTTTTATAGTATAAACTTTCTACATCTGTATGCATATCTTTAGTAGATCGCTTAATTACTTTTTTAATTTTTCTATCAGATTTTATATCATCTCTATGAATATTTAAAGCATGTGCTACAATTTCAAAGATGGCATTTTTATATAAATACTTTGATTCTTTCAATAAGGAAGTGATCAAAGTTCCCGGAAATTCTAAAACAGCCTCATTAAGATATTTTGGTTCATCAATATCTTTGTCATCTTCTTCTTTAAAAACTCGCAGTAAAAATGTTTCTAATTTCCCAATAAACGGAACCATTATCACCACTCCTAAAACATTAAATATAGTATGAAAAAGAGCCAATTTAAGTATATAATCTGTTGCACCAATTCCAAAAAATTCAGATAAATAATTTACCAGGTTTGCAAGAGGATAAATAAAAGCCAAGGTTACAATACCAGTTGTGATATTAAAAACAAAATGCGCACCCGCCAGCCTTTTACCAGCTATATTTGAACTTAACGAACCTAATATGGCTGTAATTGTTGTTCCAACATTTGCTCCAATTGCTAGAGCCAAAGCATTTTCATATTCAATTTGCCCTGCAGATAAAGCAGCTAATATCAATGCTATGGTTGCACTACTCGACTGAAGAATGGTTGTAATAATAATTCCAATAACTGTATAAACAACTATTCCTAAAAATCCGGGGATTGCATATTGCGTGAGATCTATATATTGTTTAAAAATATCAAATCCTTCTTTCATATAGTGAATTCCTAAAAAGAAGAATCCCAATCCAGCTAAAACATTTCCAATTCCTTTTAAATAATTTTTTTTTTGAAAGGAGAAAATAATTCCAAAAATAAGCATCGGCATTGCTAATGTTGATATTTTTATTTTCAACCCAAAACCTGCTACCAGCCAGGCAGTAGCAGTTGTTCCTATATTTGCCCCAAATATCAAACCAATACCTCCCGATAAACTTATTAAACCGGCACTAATAAAAGAAATAGTAATTACAGAAACCAATGAACTTGACTGAAGTAAAGCAGTAACTAAAGCCCCTGCACTTATACTTTTATATAATTTATCTGTCGCTTTTTTTAATATATTTTGAAGAGGTCCTTTGGTAAAAACCCTAAACCCTTCTTCAAGCATGATCATACCAAAAAGAAGTATAGCTACTCCGGCTGCGATCGTTTTAAAATTTGGATTAAAAAACAAAACAATAGCCAAGACTAACAATAAAATTAAAAAAAAGGATCTTTTAATCATGTTTTTGTTTTAAAAATATAAACTTACGTAATTATTCACAAATATTAAAATGGAATATTTAAACAATTATTTTAATCTAATGGAGATTCTTTAAAAATAATTGGCTAATTTTCACCAAACAAAATCAATCGTTTTTTATGAATAATTTTTCAAGATCTAAAAGAATTATTGTTGGCATACAATTTTTATTTGTCGCTTTTGGCGCAACAGTTTTAGTACCATTGCTTGTTGGAATAGATCCTGCTGTAGCATTATTTACTGCAGGTGTAGGGACTCTAATTTTTCATCTCATTACAAAAGGTAAAGTACCCGTATTTTTGGGAAGTAGTTTTGCCTTTATCGCACCCATCATTGCTTCTACAAAACTGTACGGTTTAGCAGGAACCTTCTCTGGACTTATTGCTGTTGGGCTGGTTTACGGGCTGGTTTCGGCAATTATTAAATCTCAGGGACTCCGTTTTATTGAGAAAATATTCCCTCCCATTGTGGTGGGACCGGTTATTATGCTTATTGGATTATCACTTGCACCTACCGCCATTGATATGGCTAAGAACAACTGGATTATTGCTCTTTCTTCACTAATCACTGCAATTGCTATTGTCATCTTCTCGAAAGGGCTTTTAAAACTCATCCCTATTTTTAGCGGCATTATCGTTGGCTATATTGTAGCCGTATTTTTTGGAGTAGTTGATTTTACCAAAATACTGGAGGCAGCCTGGTTTCAGATTCCTAACTTCACCAAACCTGAATTGAACTGGGGAGCAGTTATTTATATGATTCCGGTAGCAATTGCTCCAATAATTGAGCATGTGGGCGATATGTATGCCATTAGCTCTATTGCCGAAAAAAATTTTGTAAAAGACCCCGGACTACACAGAACTCTACTGGGTGATGGTATTGCAACTGCCATGGCTGGTTTTTTTGGAGGACCACCAAACACCACCTATTCGGAAGTGACTGGTGCAATTTCACTAACAAAAGTAGTTGACCCAAGAGTTTTACGAATTTCGGCCATTACAGCTATAGTATTCGCTTTTAGCGGAAAAATAAATGGAACCCTACAATCTATACCTGTTGCCGTACTTGGGGGCATCATGATCTTACTTTTTGGAATGATTGCAAATATTGGAATTAAAGCCTTAACAGATGCCAAAACAGATATTCATAAAACAAGAAATCAGGTTATCATTTCAATCGTTTTGGTTATAGGAATTGGCGGAGCTGCTTTTTCATGGGGAGAATTTACTCTTTCTGGTATTGGATTAGCATCGATTGTTGGTGTGGTTTTAAATCTAATTCTACCCCATAAAACTGAAAAAGAAGCATAACTATTTTTTAGAAAGGTTATTATTGGAATTTTCTTGCAAAAACTATCTAATATAAAATTGCTTCCTGTATCAATCCCTGCACTTTAGGACGAATATCTTCTTTACCCAATTTGTTATTATTCCGTGTTGGATAAACTCTATTGGAAAGGAAAACATATACAATTTCTGTTTCCGGATCTACAAAAGTATAAGTTCCGGTATAACCACTATGACCAAAACTCTTGAACGAAACACAACCACAGGTTGCCATAGCATCATCTAATTGAGGCTTATCAAAACCTAGACCACGTCTTACTCCTTCTTCTTCAAAGTATCTATTGTTAAACATATCAAATGTTTCTGGTTTAAAATAACTTCTACCTCCATAGTATCCCTTTTGTAAATACATTTGCATCATTTTGGCTACATCATTTGAATTAGAAAACAAACCGGCATTGCCACTAATACCACCTAGCATTGCTGCTCCCTCATCATGAACAGTTCCCTGCAATAATTGATGCCTAAAAAAATCATCTTTCTCCGTAGGAACAATCAAAGATTTTTTGAATTTATCCAACGGATTATATGTTAATGTTGTAGCACCTAAGGGAGCATAAAAATTTTCATCATTCAACTTATCCAATGGCTTTTTATATTCCTTCTCCATATAATCCTTAAACAGGTAAAAAGGCAAACCACTGTACTTATATTGCAAATTTTCTCTTTGTGGCGCCTCTGCAATCAATTGAAAAATCGTATCTAAATAATCTGTTCTTAAATAAATATTATTTGCAACTTTAATGCTGTATTTACTTGATGGTGTTTTATGAAAATACTTAGGCATCAGGTCATTATTTTTTCCTTCTACCAAGACTCTGTAATAAGCAATATATGGTTTTAACTTGCCGTAATGAGATAAAGCCTCCTTAACTGTAATAGTGTCTTTATTACTATTTTTTAGTACCGGCATCAAATCTCCAAGAGGTGTATCTAAATTAAACTTACCTTCCTCCTCTGCTTTCATAATCATAGGTAAACCACCCAAAATTTTTGTAACCGAAGCCAGATCATAAATACTTTCATTTGTCACTTTTTTCTTCTTATCATAGGTATAATATCCAAAATTTTTTCGATAAACCACCTTTCCATGCCTGGCTACCAAAACTTGTAATCCCGGTGCCATAACCGAATCAATTACCACCTTGGCAATAGAGTCAATTCTGCTTAATTTATAGCTATCCAATCCCACTGATTCTGGCAAGGCATAACCCAATCTGTTGATGTTTGATAAATAAAGTCCATAGCCCATTGGAAATTCTTTATTGATATTTACCGGTAGTTTACCTTTGATATCTAAAGCACCAAAAATCATTTGCGCAGACACATCATGAGCCAAGTTTGAACTTTGGTAAGAAACAATAATACCTTCTATATTGGTAAACGATTTAAAATTCAATAAACTGTAAGGACTTGCAAAAATATCCAGAATCACTTTGTGTTTTCTTGCAATTGACTGTAATTTTACCAGATCTTCATCTGCTATTTTATAACTTGCATAAGCGCCTGTTGTAGTATGAAACCCAACAATCACTGTTTTATATCCTTTTAATCTAGTTAAAATATCATCAAGATTTTTACCACTTATAATATCCACTTTAGTGTAATCATTCAATCGAGATATAAATTTCGAACTGCTTTTATTGCCTAACTTTACATAGGCAATTTTATTATTTGCCAGATCACGAATAGGTAGAACTCCATCATTCTTTATCAGAGTAATTGAGTTTTCAACCAGTTTTTGATTAAAAACCTTATCTTCAAAAGTATTAATATCCTTACTTATATTTTCAATAACAACAGGTTCGTAATTATTCAAACCTGCCCAATATTTTGCCATTAATATTTTTCTAACAGACTCATCTAATCTTTCTATAGAAACAGTTTTCTTGTCTAATGCTTTTTTTATCTCATTAATAGCTGCAGGAACATTTTCAGGAAAAAGTAAAATATCATTACCTGCTTCAAAAGCATGTAGATCTATTTCACCAGGTTTTGCATAATTTGACGCACCTTTCATATTCAATGCATCTGTAAATATCAAACCTTTAAATTTCATTCTTTCTTTGGCTATTTTTGTAACCACATTATAGGAAAGTGATGTTGGTAACTGATCATTTGGCTCTAAACTTGGAATTCTTAAATGAGCTGTCATGATACTTCCCAAACCTGCTTCAAACAATTTATAATAAGGATACAATTCAACCTTGTCAATTCTATCAGCCGAAAAATCAACTGTTGGTAACGTTTTATGAGAATCCTGAGAGGTATCGCCATGACCTGGGAAATGTTTCGCACAAGCCATCACTTTTTCGCTTTGAATTCCTTTTACAAATTGTATGGATTTTTCGGTAACATCATATTTGTCTTCTCCAAAAGATCGATTTCCAATAATAGGATTTTTGGGGTTTGTATTGATATCAACCACCGGCGCAAAATTAACATGAATACCTATCCTTCTGATATGCCTGCCTATTCTACTACCAAATTCTGTGATTAATTTATCATCTCTAATGGCTCCCAATGCCATATTATACGGATAATTGATTGTGTTTTTGAGGCGCATATTCAAACCCCATTCTCCATCTACTGCAATCAACATGGGTACTTTACTTATACTTTGATATTTATTGATCAATCTGGCATGACCTTCTGCAGTTCCCTGCATAAATATCAAATTCCCCAGATGGTATCTGTTGATCAGGTTTTCAATAAAATCGGTATGTTTTTTATCTTTATTAGAAAATGCAGCAACCATGAATAGCTGACCAATTTTTTGATCAACATCCAATTGAGCCATCAAACTATCTACCCATTTTACCTGAGCAATAC
Source organism: Flavobacteriaceae bacterium (assembly GCA_016744615.1). GTDB lineage: Bacteria > Bacteroidota > Bacteroidia > Flavobacteriales > Flavobacteriaceae > Lutimonas. The sequence continues at coordinate 7,632 of JADGEA010000008.1, read as the reverse complement.
TGTCTTTTGTTTGAAAAGGATCAACCTGTGCGTTTACCTGAAACGCAAATATAATCGCAATAAAAAGTGTAATTTTTTTCATTAGAAATTTTTAAAATGTTGATTTGAGAGATAGTTTGTTTCAAAAATTTTCTAAGAACTTACTTAATCCATTTGCTTTTTTGAGAATCTGAAGCAAATATATTAAAAATATCTACTATGCCAACTATCTTCAGCAGCAAGTTCCCATCTATTCTCAAGCTCTTTTTTGGTGGTGATCATGTTGTTAAAAACAATGGCCTTATTATTAATTTTATTTTCCTTGATATACTTTTGAAAATCAGCTAAAGTTACAATATTGATATGTTCTCCATTTTTAAATGCGACATTGAGTTTATTGAACATATCTACATTGTATTTTTCTTCTATATTTTTAAATAAATTTGTAGAAGCATCTATGGAGCAACCTGAAATTCCATTATAAGATTCATCAACTGCCAAAATCACAAACTGATTATACCTAATTTGGTAAGAAGCCTTCAGTTCTTTGCTATGCCTTTTCCATGAACTAACAAAATTTTTTAAAACTTGACTGATTTCCTCTACTTCATTTGCTGTAAATTCTCTACTCGATTGGTATATCCAAACTTTAGAAGAATCTGTAAGGCTATCAAAATTTACAAACATATTATACTTTTTTATTGAATTTATTTTTTAGGTCTTCCAAGGTGCTTTCTTTTTTTACCGTCATATTTTCTTTGATACCCGTAAGAACTCTTTTGGTATACAACGGAAAATCAGCATTTTGCATCCAACTGTAATATCCTGGATTTGCTCTTAACACCTCCTCCACGGTCTTACCCCTGTATTTACCAAAAGAAAAAGTCTCTTTATCATTGTCATTAAATAAAATAAAACCAGCAAAATCAGCTCTTTTTTGATGAGATGAATATGTACTTAAAAAATCTACATCATTTTCTACATCATCATATTTTTCCAGCTGAGCCTCTAATATCTCAAAGGTTGCCAAAGTATCCGCCTCTGCAGAATGTGCATTTTCCAGATCTTTTCCGCAGTAAAACTGATAACCAGCACCAAGAGTACGTTGTTCTTTTTTATGAAATATTACCTGCACGTCAATTGCTTTTCTATCTAGCATATCAAAATTCACTTTTGCACGTAACATTTCTTCCGCTAAAAGCGGAATATCAAACCGATTGGAGTTAAATCCTGCAAGATCACAACCTTCAATCAATTTACTTACTTTTGGAGCAAGTTCTGTAAAAGTTGGTTCCGTTACAACATCTTCATTTGTGATGCCGTGAATATCAGATGATTCTTTTGGAATTTCCATTTCTGGATTTACACGCCAGGTATGGCTTTCCTTATTCCCGTTTGGAGAAATTTTTAGTATGGAGATCTCAACAATTCTGTCGGAAGCAATTTGAATACCTGTTGTTTCTAAATCGAAAAATACAATAGGTTTTTTTAAGTTTAATTTCATCTGTTAATAATTATTGATTTTTATCAGTCATATGAAACATTCATATAATCATTTCTGTGTGTGACTAAATTTTTAGTCATGAATATTTCATTTTATAGTCTTACTCTGTTATTAAAAACCTATCACCCGATAAGAGTTTTAATATGGTTTTAATAAGTTGTATTTATATCCCAATCTTCTAAATAATCCGCAATTCTTTTGGTAAACATACTACCCAAAGCACCATTTACAACCCGATGATCATAAGAATGTGTAATAATCATTTTATGGCGAATACCTATAAAATCACCTTCAGGAGTTTCAATAACTGCAGGCATTTTACGAATAGATCCTAAAGCTAGAATTCCAACTTGTGGCTGATTAATGATTGGTGTACCCATAATACTCCCAAAAGATCCTACGTTGGTAACTGTAAATGTTCCTCCCTGAATATCATCCGGATCTAATTTTCCTTTTCTTGCTCTAACCGCCAGATCATTAACTGCCTTGGTCATACCTACCAAATTCAATTGATCTGCCCTCTTGATCACCGGAACAATTAAATTCCCATCTCCCAAAGCAGCAGCCATACCTAAATTAATATCTTTTTTCTTGATGATCTTATCTCCGTCAACCGAAACATTCATCATTGGATAATCTCTTACTGCTTTAGCTACAGCTTCCATAAAGATTGGGGTAAAAGTAATTTTTTCACCTTCCCTCTTAAGGAATTCATCCTTCACTTTATTTCTCCACTTTACAATATTGGTTACATCCACTTCAACAAAACTTTGTACATGTGCAGAAGTTTGTTTAGAATCCACCATATGTTTGGCTATCATTTTTCCCATTCGGGTCATTTCAATGATCTCATCCCCTTCGCCAACAAAAACCGGAGATTTAACTACTGGTTTTGCAACAACAGCTTTTAAATTGGTATTAATCTCATGAACAGCATTTCTGTTCTCTACAAAAGCTAAAATATCTTTTTTTGTAACCCTTTGATCTTTACCGGTTCCTATTATGTCCTCCAGTTCTTTTGTACTAATTTTTTCTTCTCTGGCAATATTCTTTACCAATGGCGAATAAAACTTACCTGATGGAGAACTCATTTCAACAATGGCTTCTTCCACTTTAATATCATCCTCCTTTATAGAGGCGACAGTTGGGATCTCTACCTGCAATTCTTCTTCCACCTGACTACTTTTTTCATCAATCTCTACTTCTGTAGTTTCTGCCTCCCCATCAATCTCAATAATAGCAATGGTCCCCCCTACTTTAACAACATCATCAACCTGATACAATATCTCTACCAAAGTCCCCTCAACTTCACAGGGAATCTCGCTATCTACTTTATCGGTTGCAACTTCAACAATAGCATCATCCATTTCAATAGTATCACCAATATTTTTTAGCCAAGAGGTGATCGTTGCCTCAGCAACACTTTCACCCATTTTTGGCAATTTTAATTCAAATTTCGACATGTTATATCTTTATTTTAAGGAATGCAAATTTATGAAATAAAAGGACAAATTTCAGGACTATTCAGTTTTTAAGTCTTTTTTTAAAAGAAGTTTATTTTAATCGTGATTATTTTATGATTTAGCTAATATTTTTCTCCTTCCTGTCTATAAAACACTTCTATTTCTTTTTTATTTAGACTTATTAAAAATTATTTCCCCATTGTATGTGTTTTTAAATTTCTTTTTAATAATTGCTTTCACTTATAACTTATACTACTGATTATATGTGTATTAAAATTATAAAATGTTTTATTACACAACTTATTATCTAACTTTAATAAACATTTAAAAGCATAGATTTAAAGAATTATTAAAAAAATTTTACATCAGCATACAATATTTAAAGTTCTTTATACGTTATATATGTTAACAATAGCATTTTCCCGGTCGATAATTTTTCCTCCCCCTATTTTATTATCGACCGGAATTTGTATTTTACACCACCTTACTTTCATACCAATTCTATTCAAAAATCACTTTACTATCATCTTAAAAACGCAATTGCAAAACTTCATTTAATTGGCATTTAGTATGATGAAAATCATAAAAATAATAGCCTAAATCCAATATATTTACCCCATAAATAATTTTAATCTTGGAAAGATGAAGAAATTAGTTCTTGGGAATGAAGCTCTTGCACAAGGAGCTATAGACGCAGGATTATCAGGAGTTTACGCATATCCTGGGACACCTTCTACTGAAATAACAGAATATATTCAAAGATCAAAAACAGCTAAAAGCTTAGGAATTCATTCTACCTGGTCAGTCAATGAAAAAACTGCTATGGAAGCAGCTTTAGGTATGTCATATACCGGTAAAAGAGCTATGGTAGTGATGAAACACGTTGGATTAAATGTCGCGTCAGATGTATTTATGAACATGGCTGTATCGGGAATCAATGGTGGTTTGGCGGTTGTTGTAGCAGATGATCCCTCTATGCATTCTTCACAAAACGAACAGGATTCCAGATTTTATGGAAAATTTGCTATGATTCCCATATTAGAGCCCTCTAATCAACAAGACGCTTATAATATCATGCATTATGCATTTGATCTCTCTGAGGAATTAAAACTTCCTGTAATGGTAAGATTGGTTACCCGATTATCACATTCAAGATCAGGGGTTACATTTAAAGAAAGGAGAACGCAAAACGGAATGCAATTACCAGTAGATACTTCTCGATTTGCCCTCATCCCTTCTAATGCAAAAAAACAATTTGAGAAATTGGTTGTCAAAAAGAAATTACTTTTAGAGAGTTCAGAGAATTCTTCATATAACAGATTATGTTTAAGTGATGACAAAACACTGGGAATTATTGCATGTGGTATTGCCTATAATTATGTAATGGAAAACATTGGAGAAGATATGGATTTTTATTCCATGCTAAAAATTTCGCAATATCCAATTCCAAAGGAAAAAGTAAAAGAGATTTACAATCACTGTGATAAAATTTTGGTGGTTGAAGAAGGATATCCAATCATTGAAGAATTACTTCATAACTATTTTTATGACGATGATAAAATTAAAGGAAAATTGAGTGGTGACCTTCCTTTAACGGGAGAATTGAATCCAAATACAGTTGCCAAAGCTACCGGATTCTTTCAAAACCACACAATACAGACTCCTGATATTGTGACACAAAGACCTCCACAATTGTGTGAAGGTTGTGGCCATACCGATGTGTTCAATGTCATCAATGAATTGATACCTGAAATTGGAAATAAAAATGTATTTGGTGATATAGGATGTTATGCACTTGGGGCATTGCCTCCATTAAATTCCATCAATACTTTAATTGATATGGGTGCTTCCATTACCATGGCAAAAGGTGCAGCCGATGCCGGTTTAAAAAATACCATTGCAATTATTGGAGATTCCACTTTTACACATTCAGGAATGACAGGTTTACTGGATGCAGTTTATGAGAATTCACCCATAACGGTGATTATTTCGGATAATTCTGCAGTTGCCATGACAGGAGCACAAGATTCTTCAGCATTAGGCAGGTTAAAAAATATTTGCTTAGGAATTGGAGTTGATCCAGAACATTTAAAAATGGTTATTCCTTTAAAGAAAAATCACAATGAAATTGTAAATATTTTACGTAATGAATTGAATTACAATGGAGTTTCGGTAATTATTGCACAAAGAGCATGTGTTAGATTATCACATGACAAAAAAGAGAAAATTAAACAGAAAATAGCATCATTAAACTAAATCCTATGAATTCAAATATTATATTATCAGGTGTAGGTGGTCAGGGTATTTTGACTATTGCAGCAGTTATGGATACCGCAGCTTTAAGCGAAAATATAAATGTAAAACAATCTGAAGTACATGGTATGAGCCAACGAGGAGGAGCCGTACTTTCACATGTTAGAATATCAGATAAAGAAATATTTTCAGACCTGATCCCTCAAGGATCTGCTGATATGATCTTGTCGGTTGAACCAATGGAACTATTACGTCACCTTCCCTATTTAAAAAAAAATGGATGGTTAATTACCGATTCTAAAACCTTTAAAAATATTCTGGATTATCCAGAAAAAGACAATTTGTACAAACAGATCATGTCACACCAAAACCATATCATCATCAAAGCAACGGATGTAGCGAAAAAGCTTGGTAATTCAAAGGTCGCTAATATGATCTTACTTGGAGCAGCATCATCACTTGTTCCCTTAAAGGAACTTAGTTTACAAAACGCCATTAAAAATCTCTTTAAAAACAAAAGTGAAAAAATTATACAATTAAATTTAGAAGCTTTTGATACAGGTAAAGAACTGTCCAAAAATTATACAGAATTTATTTTTTGTGAATAAGTGTAATCCTATGATTTTAAGTGTATCTAACAAATCATGTGTCACAATAAAAACTTGTAGAACAAATAATTAATTATGGACTAAATAAGGTAGTTAGGGGCAAGCAAAAACGAACGACAGTAAATGAAAACAACTTTTTTAGGACACGGACTTGATTCTGAAAATAAAAATAATGTCGGAAAACAACTTGCAATATCTTTTGAAAGCAAAGATTACAATAGATTTAATGGCTTTGTTGCTTTTGCAACTCTCTCTGGTGTTAAATCATTAAAATCAAGTCTTCAAATAGCAAAATCAAATTACGAACACATTCGATTTTACATTGGAATTGACAACAAAGTTACTTCGGAGGATGCTTTGAAATTTCTATTAAATCAAAATATAGAAACTTACATCTATCACGATGAATTTAATTATCGCTCTATCTATCATCCAAAATCATTCATATTTGAAGGTCTGGATTTTTCTAAAATAATAATTGGTTCTTCAAACCTTACTTATCAAGCATTGAACACAAATTTAGAAGCCTCAATTCAATTGGAATTTTCTTCTAAAACAAGTTCTGAAGGGTTAAAGACACTTACTGGAATTAAAGAATATTATTCGAGTCTTTTAGACCTTTCTTCGCCAAATATTAATTTACTTACAGAGGAACTTTTAGAAGAGTTAGTAAAGAAAGATTTATTGTCAAGTTATAACGATGAACCAAAGACAAATGATGATGATGATGATGAAAACAATAAATCAAGAAACGATTACGATCAAAAATTCACGGAAAACGACAATGTTAAATTTGACACTTTAATTGGGCGATATATCATATATAAAGAATCCGAAAGACCTGATGGAATAGTAAGTAAACACACTAAAGATGTAGAATTATTTAAATGGTATCAAAAAATGCACGCTCTTTATGGTCAAAGCACAAATTCATTTCCTTTCGAAATTTTCGAGAAATTATTAGATGTTGATTTTCCTTTTGATGGAATTGGATTAAAACGTAAACAATTAATAAAATGGAATATAGACTTTCAGAAAGTTAAAGATTACAAAAACAAAGTTGACCCAGATAAAAACTACACATACGTTCCTCAATATAAAGACAAGTCAAATAAATATTACAAAGTTGGACAATGGTGTGCTATACAAAAACAAAGAAGAAAAGGAAACAAAAACTACGGTATTGAATGGAGTCAATTCGAAGAAGATAAAATGAATTCCATAAATTTTGTTTGGGATGTTTCTTCTTTAGGTAATAGACCAAAAGACGACAAATGGACTGACAATTTAGTAGAAGTAGAAAATTATTACAATAAAAAGAAAAACTATAAAACTGTCCCACCTCAAACAACATACATAGGGCATTGGTTAAGTGACCAAATGTCATTTAAAACAAAACAAGATAGAGAAAACATTAATGACTTAATTAGCCCTATTAGAATTGAATTATTAGGTGATTTACTAGAGAAAAATGGAGTTGAGTGGGGATGGAGAATTCAAAAAGAACGTGAAGGAATTGAACTTAAAATTGAACATTGGAAAATAGTAGAAACTTTAAAGAACAACAATAAAATAAAAGAATTTAGAGATAAAAATCCGAAATTATTAAAAAAGTATCGTGATGATGTTGCTCAATTAAAAAGTCACAGTAAAAGATGGAATAATGAAAAAAATAAATGGAAATATGAACTTCTTGATAAAGTAGATTTTCCATATGAAAAAGAGTAGTCGAGTAGGTAAAGGGGAATTTCACCCCTAAACCTCTCACAGAACCGTACGTGAACCTCTCGATTCATACGGCTCTTCTTAACCAAGTCGCTACGGA
>JADGEA010000404.1 GCA_016744615.1 Flavobacteriaceae bacterium | reverse complement strand
GCCATATCTGGCAGTCGAGATAGAACTGTGCGAATTTGGAATGTCAGTACTGGCAGATTATTAGATACTTATAGAGGTCATAATGGTTTTGTTAGTTCAGTGAATTTTTCTTCTGATGGTCGTTATGTGTTATCTGGTAGTTATGACAAAACATTGCAGTTTTGGGATAGGCGCAATGCAAGATTGATACGTAGATTTAAGAGAGGCAATTGGGTATTATCAATGGATATTTCACGACGTTTTGCCTTATCTGGTCATAGGGATAGAACAATGCGTTTATGGAATTTAGATACTGGTAAATTGCGACGTAGCTTTAGATCTTCTTCCTATTTTATGTCAGTTGCTTTTTTTCCTAATCCTAATCGTGTGGTTTCTGGACATACTGATAATACTTTACGAGTTTGGAATGTCAATAGCGGCAGAATGTTACGCCGCTTTTGGGGACATAGTGGTTCGGTGTTTTCTGTAGATGTGTCTCCAGATAGTAGCAAAATTGTTTCAGGTAGTCGCGATAATACGGTAAAACTTTGGAATGCTTATAGCGGCAGACTAATACATAGTTTTAAACATGAAGATGATGTTTATTCTGTAAAATTTACTTCAGATTCAAGTCGAATTATTTCTGCTGGAAATTATGGTATATCTTTATGGGATATAAAAACTAAGAAAAATATAGCCCGTTTAGTAGTTTTTAAGGATCAAGAATGGCTGACTGTTATTCCTGATACAGGTGTATTTGTAGCTTCTCGTAGGGGTGGGGATAAATTATCTATTTGGCTACGTGGACGTGGTTCTAAATTAAATAATAACAATAAATTTAATTGTCCAGAATTGGTTAAATCTAAACTTTCAAAATAAAAATGGAAAAATTATTGGAGCAAATCCACGATGGTGAAGGGCAAGTAACTGAGTTTAAGAGTTCATTTCAAAAAGAAGTTATTGAATCTGTTGTTGCATTTGCAAATACCAAAGGTGGGAAAATTTTTATCGGAATCAATGATTCCGGTGAAATAATTGGTGTCAATATTGGTGAAGAAAGCATACAAAATTATATTAATACGATTAAGCAAAATACCCAACCAAGCATTATTGTAGATATAGATGAATACATTGTAGAAGAGAAGATAATTTTAGTGATTGAGGTTCAAGAACAACCAGTTAAACCAATTTCATACAAAAATAGATATTTTAAACGAATAAAAAACTCAAATCATCTAATGAGTTTGGATGAAATAGCCAATGAACATCTTAAAACCATTAATGCTAGTTGGGACTATTATATAGATACACGACATAATTTTGATGATATTTCAATGGATAAAGCTTTGGAATTGATCAAAAAAATTGAGAAAAATAAAAGTAAAACATTTGATGATGATCTGTTTACAATTTTGCGAAAATATGAACTTATTAAGGATGATAAGCTAACATTTGGTGCCTATTTATTATTTGTCAAAAATATTTCTTCTATTACTGCAATGCAAATAGGAAGATTTAAAAGCGACACAATGATCATAGATAATATTGATTTAGATACTGATTTGTTGAATCAAATTTATTTAGGTATAGAATTTATCAAAAAACATCTAATGGTAGAATATATTATCACTGGCAATCCACACAGGGAAGAAAAATATGATTATCCTCTTAATGCAATCAGAGAGATAGTTATTAATATGGTGGTTCATCGCGACTATAGAGACAGTGGAAATTCAATTGTGAAAATATTTGATGATAGAATTGAGTTTTTTAATCCGGGAAAACTTTGTTGTGATTTAACTATAGAAAAATTGTTAAGTGGCAACTATTCATCTAGGGCAAGAAATAGATTAATAGCTAAGATTTTCCAAGAAGTGGGGATTATTGAAAGGTATGGCTCTGGCATAGCTAGAATAAAAAAAGACTGCAAACATCATGGTATCAAAGAACCAGTATTTGAAGAGTTTCAACATGGATTTAGGGTAACGCTCTTTAAAAACTCTGATACGATAGAGAACAAATAATCATGCAAACAAAAATAATTAATACAATTTTTATTACACTATTAACAATCTATTCATCGAATGCTTTTTCAGGTTCCTGTGGTTCAGTTTATGATGACGA
>JADGEA010000403.1 GCA_016744615.1 Flavobacteriaceae bacterium | reverse complement strand
GACGCTGAAGAAGTACAAAAAGCGGCATTGATTTGTTTTAGTGATTTAGAGGCTTGTGTTAGTAATACTAATCAGGTTTTAGCTAATGTTGTTGCTTATAATAGAAAAATTGTAGAACCTAATCCGTTTACTGATGGATTATTAGTTTATTATCCCTTTAATACCAATTCTTTAGATGAAAGTGGAAATGATCATCATGGTAAAATTCATGGTGCTAGTTTAGCTGAGGATAGATTTGGGAAGAAAAATGGTGCTTATGCCTTCAATGGCAGCGGTGATTACATAGAAATAGAAGATTCGCAATTACTTATAACACCACAACTAACACTAAGCTTTTGGATTTATCCTGTTTCAAATTCAAGAATTATTATAGGAAGAACTATCTATGGCAATGCATATCATGAACAATATTATCTCACTATACATAATCAGAATTTGATAGGGTTTGGTATAAAGAGAAATAGTGGTTGCCTACCGGGGAAAGGTTGGTATGAAATGAATTCAAATAAAAAAATATCACTAAATAAATGGTCATTAATAACTGCTTCATGGGATGGAAATAGCTTAAAAGTTTATATAAATGGACAGCAAAATGGCAGTAACTCAAACGTACCTAAAGGGGCAATTGATAATTGTCCTAGTAATTTGCAAATAGGACGATGGTGGTCAAGAGACACTAAGTTTTTTAATGGCTCAATGGACGAGGTTCGCATTTACAACCGCGCCCTAAGCGATAGCGAAGTTCAACAACTCTACAATAATGCAAGCAATCAAACCAAAAACTGTAAAGCAAATTTACTAGATCAAAAATTAGAAGTTCCTTGTGTCAGCGTGCCGAATGTTGTTGGTGCAGCAGAAATTTATTCAGTTGATTTGACAAACACACCATTCAGCAAGCGTTTTGATGTTGATATTAATACACTGAAAAAACACACATTTAAAGATTCTTGTTTGGCAGATTACAGTTTACAAACCGGAAGTTTAAATTTGCCTTGTGTAAATGTGCCTAATGATAGGGATTATGTTATGAAAATGCAGCAGAGAACTGGTACGTTTATATTTGACTTGATTGATACTAAATGATTATCAAATTAGTAATTTAGATTGCGCTGAATTTTGACAATGATAATAAAATTATCATTGTCTTAAATTATTTACCAAATTCTTTTTACTTCAAGATTTTCCAAATATGCATCAAAAGCACTATCACGACTGATTAAATCCATATTTTCCACAATTGATTGTGAAACAATAATTCTATCAAACGGATCACGGTGATGAAATGGCAATTTATTTTGCATAACTGTGTGAGCAAAATTAATGGGCAAAATTGAAATATCATTTTCAACAACATCATTAATGACAGTTTCATAACTATCAGTGATCTGCAATTTACCAATTGCCGTTTTAATTGAAATTTCCCAAAGACTGGCAATACTGATATAAACAGAGTTATTCTCATTTTTTATCAATTTCTTTGCTGTTTCGCTTAATTCCATTGAACCGGCGACAAACCACAAAAATGTATGTGTGTCTATTAACACTTTCATGGCATATACTCTTTAAAGTCATCTAATGGTGCATCAAAATCGGGAGCGAGTTGGTATTTAGCTTTAGCACTACCAAAAGTTCTTGCTTTCGATTTTTTTATAAAACTTTTTTCGGTCTGCTTTTTGACTAAAAATTCAATATAATCCAAAACTTCCAATTTTAAATTTTCAGGAAGTTGATATAGTTGCGAGAAAATAAGTTGTTCTGTCATGATATTGTTCATATCTAATTCAACATTTTATAAGTAATTTTAGTTAGCTATCATATCATAAATTATTAATTTTCATAATGTATCATTAAAAATGTTAAACAAAGGATAAAACAAATGGAAAACATAATAAAAACTATGTTAATATCAATATTATCGATAAACACATACGCCATTTATCCCTTGGCTTGGTGGCGGGTTTGATTTTGAGCGTATTAAGGTTATTAGTTGTCTGAATGGGCAGAAAGTTCTGAATGGCGGTGGTGAAGTTAGTTTAAATGCTACACCACCATTCTTCTACGATTCGTTGGGCTTCCTTTCGTCAGCCCAACCTACAATACTTTATT
>JADGEA010000171.1 GCA_016744615.1 Flavobacteriaceae bacterium | reverse complement strand
AAAATCCTGAGATTAATTTTGAGTAAACTTTTATTAAAAATTGAAAAAGTGAGCAAGTTTAAAACTGCGCTTTTTTTCAATGTTTTGTTCTGTTTTATTTAATTTATTATTCAAATTTTGAAAATAAATTTTACCTTTTGTATTAATTTTAGCCCCAATCTTATGTATTCTTTGGTTTGAAATTCCAAAGGCTGAAAAATTTCTTGGCTTTGTTTCATCAATAACAATGTAATTGTTTCCTTTCAATTCAATTAAAGATTCAATCAAAGAACTATAATTTTCATCTAAAAATGTAACGTCAACAAACTTTCCTTTGTCATTGTTAAAAAGATGACCTAATATCTTAAATTCTAAATTCATAGCTAGCGGGTAACTATCTAAAAGATGTTACCTTTATTTAAAGGTTGCGTATTTTTTTTTATTTTTTTACTCATATACTTATAAACGCTCAAATAGTATGTTTTAGTGTGGTTTGATTTCATTTATTAGGCTTTTTGTATTGATTTTTTTCTTTGCACAAATACAATTAAATCTTAGATTTTTAAAATCCATTGAATTTGCGTAACATTACATCAATATTTTAAACCTTTAACATGGATACACACATCATAAAAAATAAAGAATTAAACATTTGGGAAGCGTTGATTCCTGTATTCGTTTTAGTAGCTATGTTAGCATATAATGTTGGAGTGTATGGTGATGATGCCTTAAGCGGATCTAATCAATTTATTTTATTGCTTGGTGGTGCAGTAGCAGCAATTGTTGGGTTTTTTAAGAAGGTATCCTATGCTCGTATGATAGAGGAGGTTGCCAATAATGTGAAATCAACTACCGGAGCTATATTAATATTATTAATGGTTGGTTCTTTAGCCGGTACTTGGTTGATTAGTGGTGTAATTCCAACGATGATTTATTATGGATTGGAAATTTTAAACCCAACCATATTTTTACCTGCAACAATAATCATTTGTGCAATTATTTCGATTGCTACGGGTAGTTCATGGACTACTTCAGCTACAGTTGGTATTGCCTTAATAGGAATTGGAGGTGCTTTACATATCCCTTTGGGAATGGTTGCAGGTGCTGTGCTTTCAGGAGCATATTTTGGTGATAAAATGTCACCAATGTCTGACACAACAAACCTTGCTTCAGCTATGGCAGGAACTGATTTATTTACCCATATAAGATACATGGCAAAGACCACAGTTCCAACAATTATAATCACCTTGATCATATTTATAATTATTGGTTTGACTTTGGATACTGAAGGAACAACAAATACTTCGGCAATTCTTACCTCTATTGAGCATTCTTTTCATATTACACCATGGTTGTTTTTGGTACCTGTTATTGTTATTGTCCTAATCGTAAGAAAAACACAACCATTGATTGCATTATTGATTGGAACTTTATTAGGAGGAGTTTTTGCAGTTATATTTCAACCTGATATTGTTGCAAAAGTTGGCGGTTCAGAAACTTTGAATTTTCAATCGGCTTATCAGGGTATAATGAATGCAATTACGGTGGATACGATGGTTGTATCAGAAAATGAAATGCTAAGCGGTTTGTTCTCGGCAGGGGGGATGAGTGGTATGTTAGGAACGATCTGGTTGATCATATGTGCGATGGTATTTGGTGGTGTAATGGAAGCTATAGGAGCTTTGTCAAGGATAAGTGACGCATTACTAAAAATGGCACATACCGTTTTTGGTCTGTTCGCCAGTACAGTGGCAACATGTTTAGCCTTAAATGTTACAGCTTCTGATCAGTATTTAGCTATTGTGGTTCCGGGTAAAATGTTTTCAAAAGCATATGAAGAAAAAGGATTGGCTCCTGAAAATTTAAGTCGGACTTTAGAAGATTCAGGTACGGTTACTTCGGTTTTAGTGCCATGGAATACCTGTGGGGCATATCAATCAGGTGTGTTGGGAGTTGGTGTTAGTGAATATTTTATCTATGCAATTTTTAATTATTTAAGTCCGATAATGACCTTGATCTTTGCTGCATTTAATATCAAGATCAAGCAACTGGTAAAGAAAACAGTTTAAGAATAGTTTTTTAAAACAGATAAATCCATAAAATTAATGGTTGATATCATCAAGAAGTTAGAAAATAAGGGGCTGAAGACGTTATTTTAGGCTATACAGAAACACCTCTATTGATTAAATAAAAAGATGTTGATGTCCCCGTTTTTGATACAACCAAAATTCATGCTGAGGATGCAGTTTTCTTTGGGTTAATAAACAAGGCTGATCTGTTCAGCACATTTTTCACCATCAATTGCTGCTGAAATAATACCACCTGCATAACCGGCACCCTCTCCACAAGGATACAAACCTTTAATCTGAATATGTTCCAAAGTTTTTCTATCTCTTGGAATTCTAACAGGTGAAGAAGTTCTGGATTCGGGTGCATGTACTACAGCTTCATTTGTTAAATATCCTTTCATAGATCTGCCAAATTGCTCAAATCCATTTTGTAAGGTTTTATTTATAAAATCAGGTAAAACATTACCTAGTTCAACAGAAGTTGTACCTGGAAGATAAGATGTTTTCGGAATGTTATGAGATAATTTTCCTTTTGTAAAATCAACGAGTCTTTGTGCAGGAACTCTTTGTGTTTCACCAGCCAATTTCCATGCTGTTTGTTCTATTTTTTTTTGAAATTCAACTCCAGCCAAAGGTCCGAATTTTTTGTATGCAGCGAAATCTTCCAGTTTTAATTCTACAACAATGCCTGAATTTGATGTTGGCTGATCTCTTTTTGATGGAGACCATCCATTGGTGACAACTTCTCCTGGAGCAGTTGCACAGGGAGCAATTACACCACCAGGGCACATACAGAAAGAATATACACCTCTGTTTTTAACTTGCTTAACAATGCTGTATGGAGCGGGAGGTAAGTAATCACCTCTAATTTCACAGTGATATTGTATTTGATCGATCAATTGTTGAGAATGTTCAACTCTAACTCCTAAAGCAAAAGGTTTGGCTTCGATTTTAATTCCTTTATTGTGTAAAAGTTCAAATATATCTCTGGCGGAATGCCCGGTTGCCAGAATTATTTTTTTTGAATGGATGATATATCCATTTTGGGTTTCAATACCTTGGACTTCATTATTTTTGATAATTATATCAATAACTTTGGTATTGAATAAAACTTGTCCTCCGTAATTTAAAATAGTCTCACGTATGGCCTGAATGATCTTTGGAAGTTTGTTTGTGCCAATATGTGGATGGGCATCTACACCTATATTTTTATTTGCTCCATGTGCAATAAGTAGCTTTAGGATCTGATGGACATCGCCTCTTTTTTTTGATCTGGTATAAAGTTTTCCATCTGAAAAAGTTCCAGCCCCTCCTTCCCCAAAGCAATAGTTGGAATCTTCATTTACAATATGGTTTTTGGTTATGGCTGCAAGATCTCTTCGTCTTTCCCTTACATTTTTACCTCTTTCTATAACGATTGGTTTGAATCCTTTTTCGATCAATTTCAAAGCAGCAAATAGTCCGGCAGGACCGGCACCAATTACAATTACTTCTTTAGCATTACTTATATCATTATAATGAGGAATTTCAATTGGGCTTTCTTTAAAATCTTCTTTGATAAAAACACGAATCCTTAAATTGATCTTTATATTTTTTTGACGAGCATCAACGGACCTTTTTAAAATTTCAACATGATGGATGTCTTTAGCATTTAGTCTTTTATTTTTTGCAACAAATAATTGAAGTTGCTCCTGATTTTGAGCAATTTCTGGTTTTACTTGAAGTTGGAATTCCTGTTGCATGATTTTTATATTAAAATACTTTTCTTTATGGTTTCATCTGTTAAACTAAATATCAAATGAAAAAAGTCCAAATAATTCCAAATCTAAGAGATAGATCCCTATATGGATAGGTGGGAGCTGAATAATAATTATTTTCACTAAAACCAGAATTGAAATGCTGTAATTTTAAGAATATTTGCATGGTTCGTATGCGCATATTTAAAAAGAAATCAAAAACTGGATAACCCCCAATTTCTTGTTTATTTTGTAAATAGAACTCAGATAGAACAGGATTATAACTATTCATGTAGTACTTACTGAAATAGCTAAATGTAACACCTGTTTGTAAATATAAGGGTTTGCCCTTAAACAAATGGTTTGCGTAATAAAGGGTGTTTCGTGTAACGAAATCAGGTACCCTGTAAACAGCACTGCCTGATGAAACATTTTGATAAATAAACTGATTATCCAAAGCAAAATGACCCAATCTAAATTTTTTACTGATTTTAACTTTTAAGTAATTGATATTTTTACTTGATTGTATTGGTTTAGTTTGTTCATTTTCTGCAGGAGCATCAAAATAAGTATAATTATTTATATTGTTAATGTTAACGGAGGCATAACCCCATTTTTTAGAATCAAATTTAAAGCCAATACCTGTTGTTTCTTCATTGTCAAAATTGTTTTGCCAGTTGTATTTTTTGTATCCACTTTGATATAATTGAAAGTTGAGATTTGGTGTTCTGCTATTTCTAAAAGCATGAGCACTTATATTTAATAAGCTGTCTTTTACATAGTCAATAGATGCAATCATATTGTATCCGTTCAAATTTCCGCTTATTATAGTAGATGCATCTACATTTAAATTGAGTTTTTTGAACTGTGTATGCCATTCACCTCCTAATGCAATAGAATTACCACTTAGATTAGATTCAATAATTTTGTCATCACTAATTAAAATGCTGTTGTATTCATATTTGTAATTGAAATTATTAACCTTGAACTTCACTTCTCCTAGGGTGATGGGTGAATTTAAGGAAACGTAAACTTCATTAAAAAATTTAGAATATTTGGTTCTGTCTTTAATACTTGATGTAAATGCTGGTCCAAATAAAGAGTTGGATGCTTCTTGTTCGTATTCATAGTTCTTTCTTTCAAAATTAAAAATATGACCAACTTTTAATTCAGAAGGGATTGTTCTAAGTGTATCATTTTTGCCCCATAATTTATAGGTATGATCAAGAAAATATCTGTTACCACGCAATATGCTTTTTGCATCGGTAAAGTTGGTAACCAGTCTGTTACGATCTTTAAATTGTGTATTGCCACTTTCAAAATTTTCAATAGATTCATCGGTTAAACCACCGTTTTGGTCATTATTTAAATCCTGAGCAACTATGTGAGTTCGGATAAAATAACGATCATTTTTGGTATTGTAGCTTATGGTAAATCTAGCGTTTCCATGATTACTTAAAGAATGTCTGTATTTTCCTAAAGAGCGCATTCCTTTAAAGGAAATGGATGCGTTAAGTTGTTCTGATGTATTAAAAGTAAAAATTCCATTTAATATCTGACCTTGTTCCATACCTTTTTTGTACATCAATTGAGTAGTTGGCGTTGGCACTTTATAGTACAGAATATCTTCAACTTCATAAAAATTAAAATGCTGTGCCCGAGCACCAATTTTTGGATAAGTAGAATAATTATCAAAGGTATGTGCCAAAGTTGTAAAGGTTTGCCCCTGATTTGCAAAAGCCATCAATTCAAAATTATCTTTTCTTAAATAATTAAAAGTATAGTCGTCTTTAATGTTTAAAGTAGTATCAATATAAGTGGTGTCTTTTTTATAGTTTATAATTTTATAATCTTTGTAGTAGGTTTTACCGCTTAATTTTACTTCAATTTCTTTGGTATCAACTCGAGTAGTATCATAAGGATCATTAGTATCATAATCATTTTCAACAAACCGGTTGTCATATTGTCGACTATCTCCTCTGTTGATCTGAGCTATAGCCGTAAAAACAGAGAATAAGAGAAATACAATAAGTATTAATTTTTTGATCATGAAATATTTTTAATGTTGACAAAGGTAAAATAATTAAGGAAATAATATTCACTCAAAATCAATTGGGTTTATTATTTTTGAAATAAGATTTAATCATGTTAAAATCAAACTTTTCAAATCAAAAATTGGAGGCAGGAACTGATGAAGCAGGCCGGGGCTGTTTGGCAGGTCCGGTAGTAGCTGCTGCGGTAATTTTACCTTTAGATTTTAAACACGATTTATTGAATGATTCTAAACAATTAACTAAAAAACAAAGAGAATTGTTAAGACCAATCATTGAAAAAGAGGCTTTGGCATATGGTGTGGCTTCTGTTTATCAGGGGAAAATCGATAAAATAAATATTTTGAATGCATCTATTTTGGCCATGCATAAATCTATTGATAAATTAAAAATTGCACCTGATTTTATCATTGTAGATGGTAATAGATTTAAAAATTACCAAAGTATTCCTCATCAAACTATTGTAAAAGGAGATAGTAAATATTTGAGTATTGCTGCGGCCTCAGTTTTAGCAAAAACCTACAGGGATGAGTATATGGAGCATATTCATCTTGATTTTCCTGATTATAACTGGAAAAAGAATAAAGGCTATCCTACCAAAGAGCACCGTAATGCTATTAGAGCCGTTGGTATTTCTTTACATCACCGTAAGTCATTTAGGTTGTTGCCTGAACAGTTGAAATTAGATCTTTAGAATGGGATTTTTTGTTTAAATAAGATAAATTATGGAAAACAAATATTGTATTTTAAAAGTGCCTTCAGCGGTTGTTAAAGGAGATTTTAATTATTTATTAAATCCGTATCATATGGATTTTAAGAAAGTAGAAAGTATAAATTTTCACAAATTCCCTTTTGATATAAGGCTTTTTTTCTAATGTATTTCAATAGAAAGTATCATATGAAATGATCTGACCATTTTCAATTTCTGGAATTTCTATACCGTAAACAATTCCGTAGTTAGGATCCTTATCTTTGGTGATCCTAAAATAAAAAGTCAATTCATTATGGTCAAATTCCAATAAAAAATAGGTTCTCCCATCTTTATTTAGTTCTATAACTCTTTTAATTGGAGTTATTAATTTGTCATAATAAAATTTATTTGTTTCCGGATAATAAAGTTTCAGTTGGTTGTTTTTCAACTCAATTCGAAGCGGATGTTTTAAAATTTCAACTGTTTCACTATTTCTGCCAATAGGAAGTTCCCATTTATTTTGAGCATCAAAAATGATCGTTTGTGCAGAGCTGATTCCGGTAAATAATAACAAAAGAAATACGATATTTTTCAAAATACTTATTTTTGTTAATGTATGATAGATCAACAAAAATAAGTATAATATGTTAAAAAACAAATAGGTAAGCTAATTTTAGTATTTTTTTTGATCTTAAATAAATGTATCTGAAATTTCAGAGTTGATTAAATGAATAATAAATCAGTTCTTTTTTGTTTTCACAGAAATGGTTTTTGTATTATTGCAAACACGAAAAATATAACTATTATGATCAAAAGAAATAAAGCAAATCTGCCAAAATTAATCATTCACAAAATTGGAAATAAATTTAATGATACCCGCAATTTGTTTTCAGAGAAACCTGTTGTTTTTGATGAAGATAGTTATAAATTAATGCTTCCGTTTTTATTAAAGCCATTTGGTAATCTTACCGAAAGTTTTCGTTTTCATCATCATGCTGATGTGAATATGAATGAGATCAATAATTATTGTAAATCTGTTTTTCAGGATGAGGAAACATTCGTTGAGGTATCGAAAAATATAGTTAAACATTTATACGAACAATCCAATTCTGCTCAAATAAAAACCGGTGATGTGATTATTGCAATTTTTGAAGATGTTGAGTTTAATGAAGTGAGTACCAATGCGATTGGAATTTTTAAAATTGAAAATAAAATTGATTTTTTCCAAACATTTGTTGATGATAGTAGTGTTGATGTGATGGTTCAAAAAGGAATCAGTACAAAGAAAATTGATAAAGGCTGTTTGATCGTAAATTATACAGATGATGAAGGATATGTGGTTTTAAGTGTTGATAATAATAATTATGATACGCAATACTGGATAAAGAATTTTTTAAGTATAAAGTACGCAGATGATAAAAACAACCATACACAAACCTATATGGAGATGTGTAAGGATTTTTCAAATGAAGTTTTAAAGAATGACTACAGTACGCAGGAGCACAGTCATTTTTTGGCAAAAACAATTGATTATTTAAAAGAGAATGATACTGTAAATATTCATGATTTCAAAGAGGATGTTTTTGAAATTGAAGATCAAAAAGAGTTATTTGATGATTATAAAAAGGTATATGAAAGTGATAATGATGTATTGGTAAGAAATCAGTTTCATGTTTCGGATGTTGTTGTGAAAAAGCAAAAACAAAAGATGAAAACAGAAATAAAGCTAGATACAAACATTCAAATAAAACTGGATATTGATGCACCAGATGCTTCTTCAGAATATCTTGAATTAGGGTTTGATGAAGAAAAGAAAATGAAATATTACAAAGTTTACTTTAATGAGGAAACCTAAATTAATATGAAAGATAAACTCTAGAGAAGGTTTATTTTTCTTAAAAAAGTATCCAAGTCATCAGCTGCTTCATAGCAAGAAGTAACTCTTTTTACAGATTGACAATATTTAGAATCAATTTTATGTGCTCTGCAATCAACTGTTTTTAAATCAATTTGATTGAATTTTGAATCCAGTGACTTACACCTGTTAAGCAGGCCTTCCATGGTTTCATTTTCA
>JADGEA010000402.1 GCA_016744615.1 Flavobacteriaceae bacterium | reverse complement strand
TAAAAATGACTGATGGTGTGAAAACCATGGTTAAATCAGTAAAAAAGGTGAAAATAATCTTTTATCAAAAAGGTTTGGTTTATGTATGAAGCAAGAAATTGAAACAGTGAAGAAATACATTGAAGAACAAGGTTAAAAGTGGCAATTCATCCCCTCTGCTAAAGACAAAGGGGTTTTCTTGCCACCATTTTTATAAAAGTATTTGTGCTTATTCCGGCTTTTGGATTCCACATAGTACTGGAAATCATTCTATTGATCATTTTATTCCAAAATCTAAACAACCAAATTTAGCTTATGAATGGCATAATTATAGTTATGTTTCAGCAAGATTTAACAGTCGGAAAGGCACTAATACAATTATTGATCCATTTGAATTACTTTCCGGCTGGTTTATTCTTGATTTCAAATCATTTTTAATCAAACCTAATCCAGAACTTTCAAGCAATCAAAAACAGAAATTATGGAAGACGATAAAACATCTAAAACTTAATGATGATGAGGATTTAGTTATAGAACGCCAAACATGGTATCTAAATTACTTAAATGAAGAAATTTCTTTTAAACATTTAAAGAAAATGGCTCCATTTATAGCATTAGAAGTTGAGCGTCAAGGTTTGGTTTTATAACATTTGCTAATCACATTTTAATAAATTTAAGAGATAATATTATGTTTTTAAGACATTATTTATATACAATTATACTATTTTTTATGGTAAATAGCAGCTTTGCTGCGATTGTGATTCAGTCTCGTATTGATAATGGAGCTTGGAAAAAGCTTCGAGCTATTTATCCAATATCTGGGCAACAGATCACTTTAAAAACAACTAAACTGTCGAATGCCACTATTCGTTGGTATCAGATTATTCCTGATATTTCTAAGATTTATAAAAATGCCAATCATCCTTGGGAACCTAATCCTTATAAATGGGCTGGTTTTGGTAAAATTGATTATAAACGCCAAGAATTAAGCCAGTTTCGTGGGCAATGGCAAATACGTCCTTTTGAAAATCAAAAACATGTTGGTAGTTTTTGGTTTCAGGTGGAAATTGAAAAACGCGGTAAAATCAGAAAATCGGCTGGAATTGAAAACAAAACTTATAGGGGATTATCTCCAAAAGTGTTTCGCGTTTCAATCAGAAAGGCTAAAGGTTATTTGGGCTATTTAACTACTTTTTTTAATGTTCCCGGCATATTTGGTTCAACTACCTATCAGAGTAATAATTATATTGGAGTAGATTGTGCGGATGTGTTGGTAGCCGCTTATGCTAAATCGCGAGCTAAGTCTATGAAGAAAAATTATAATGTTGCGATGTTGGTAAATAAATTATCTAAACGCAGTCGGTTTGAATTAGTCAATGGTGTGCCAAGTAAGAATTTGAAGTGGGGAAAAGATATTCACTCCGGTGATTTTATCGCGGTTCGATACAGTGGTGCTAGACAATTTCAGCATATTGGTGCCCTTTCAGGGGATACCAATAATAATGGTGTATTGGATAAAGGAGATTTAATTCTTCATGCAGGTCCACTTCCGCTGCATTATTCTTATTTATCAGAAGGTTATTTTGATGGACATGTTGTGATTTTGAAAGCTTCTAATCGTTTGTTATAGTTTTTTTTTGAACTGTGATTTTTATGAAAAGAAAAGATAGATGAGTTTTTTCAAATAAATGGAATGAGTGAAGATTTTATAGCATCATTCCAACTATATTTGCTGCTGCTAGGTGTTTTCTGCCATATCAGATTAGTAACCTTGTCGGTGACAGTGCCATCGCCATTATTTCATCTTCTAAATGGCACAACTGATCCAGTAACAGCAGCAACATCAAATAAAGCTCGACTAATTTATGCCGCTGGAATTGGGATATTAATTTATGTTATTAAAACATGGGGAGCTTATCCAGATGCGGTGGCTTTTGTGGTGTTGTTGATGAATATGGCTGCTCCTACTATTGATTATTATGTTAAGAGTTAATTAACTTTACATAGAGCCTTGGAATTTATTCCAAGGCTCTAGCAATTTCTTCCATCCATTCCTGATAATATATATCATCATCAATTTCATTTTTTAAATCATCAGAAAGATTTGAAATTATATCCAATGCTTGAAAACAGT
>JADGEA010000401.1 GCA_016744615.1 Flavobacteriaceae bacterium | reverse complement strand
AAGAGATTCTTCACTACGTTCTGAATGACAAAAGAGTTTTAAACAACTTCTACCGAAGTAAATTCAAATTTGCTTCCATCAAACAATCCTTTATCACTTAACTTTATCGATGGGATAACTAGTAATGCCATGAATGATAAAGTCATATAAGGAGCGTTTAGGCTACAACCCATTTCTTTTGCCATTTTATCTAATTGTGCATATTGTTTTCCAATGGTTTCTCCATTTTGATCACTCATAATACCTGCAACAGGGAGTGATACCACTTTTTCCTCTTTATTAGAAACTGCACAAATACCACCTTTAGTTTCAATTAATAGGTTAACAGCTTTGCAAATTTCTTCATCGGAAGTTCCGACTGCAATGATGTTATGAGAATCATGTCCTACAGACGATGCAATAGCGCCTTCTTTCAGTCCAAAGTTTTTTATAAATGCGATTGCTGGTTTCTGATCTTGATATCGATTTACCACCGTCATTTTTAAAACATCAGAATTGATATTAGATATTAAATTTCCATTTTCTATGAGACTGTCTTCTATAATTTGATTGGTTACTAATTCTCCTTCTAAGGCTTCAATTACACGAATTTCTTTGCTTGTAGATTCAAATTTAAAATCCGAAATTGATTTTTTAGAAGTATTAAAATTATTTAAAATTTTAAAAGGAACGGTTTCAATATTTGAAACTCCTCCCGTAAAAACTAATTCACCATCTATATAGGTTTGTTTGGTTTTAAAGTTCACCAAATCTTCAACTACTATAAAATCTGCTGGATCTCCAATTTGTAGGGTTCCAACCTCTAAATTATAATGATTTACTGGATTGATACAAGCTACTTGTAAAACTTTAAAAAGGTCAATTCCTTTATTTATTGACCTTGCGCATAATTTATTAATATGATTGATTAACAAATCATCTGGATGCTTATCATCGCTACAAAACATAACATTTTCGAAATGATCTGGAAGTAAGTCGATCAAAGCTTCAAAGTTTTTAGCGGCAGAACCTTCTCGTATGATCACCTTCATTCCCTTTTGAAGTTTTTCTAGTCCTTCTTCATAAGTAAAACATTCGTGATCCGTACTAATTCCTGCTGAAATATATTTGCTAATATCATCTCCACGTAATCCAGGAGCATGACCGTCTATGGGTTTATCAAAATGCTTAGCCCAAGCAATTTTTTTCATAACTTCCTCATCATCGAATAAAACTCCGGGATAATTCATCATTTCGGCTAAATACTTGATTTCTTTTTTTTGAAGTAAGGTTTTAATTCCTTCAGAATCTATAATGGCTCCTGCAGATTCAAATTGTGTTGCAGGAACACAGGAAGGAGCCCCAAAATTAAATTTAAAAGGAACTTTGTTTCCGTTATCAATCATAAATTCTACCCCTTCAATTCCCAATACATTGGCAATCTCATGAGGATCGGAAACCGTAGCTACCGTACCATGAGTTACTGCTATTATAGCAAATTCTGATGGAACCAACATCGAACTCTCTATATGAATGTGGGCATCAACAAAACCAGGCATGATATAATCATTTATTGAATGATCTTTTTCAATAATCGATTTGATTTTACCTTTTTCTATGGTCAGTTCTCCCTTGTAAATTCTTCGATTAGGAATATCAACTATTTGCCCTAAAATTTTCATTTGATCATTTTTTTGATGCTAACAAATTTCGTTGTTTTAATTAAACTCTGATATGAAATTAGAAATGTTTTTTTCTAAAGTACCTTCTTTATTAATTGATTTAATAAAAGCACTTCCTATAACTACGCCCTGAGTATATTGACAAGCAAACCGATAGTCGTCTTTATTTTTAATATTGAATCCCGTAACTAAAGGGTTTTTTAGCTGATAGTTTTTAATTCGTTTCAGATATTCTTTAGAACCTTCAATACCAGTATTCTTTCCAGTTGTACTTGATGATGAAACAGCATAAATAAAGGAGTTACTAAGAGTATCAATTTTTCTAATTCGATTTTCAGACGTTTGAGGTGTAATTAGAAACACCATGGGAATATCGTATTCTTCAAAAAGTTTTTTATAATTTTTCTCATAAATATCCATGGGTAAATCTGGTAAAATTGCTCCTGAAATCC
>JADGEA010000170.1 GCA_016744615.1 Flavobacteriaceae bacterium | reverse complement strand
TTTTCAGCTTCTAAAACTTCAAAACCTAAATCTACCAATATTTTAGTCAATAATACTCTATTTTCCCATTTATCATCTACCACTAAAATTCTGAATTCAACTGGTTTTTCTGATATTACTGTTAATGGTATTGTGAACCAAAATCTACTGCTAATCCTAAGCCAGTACCTTCTGTTTGTAAACTTTGATCGCCAACTTGTTGAAATGGTGAAAATATTTGTTCAATATAATCAACATATATGCCAATACCAGAATCTTCTACTTCAAAAGAAATAATACCTAAATCTGAAGTTTGTGAGTGAGAATTTATTTTAAAAGTTACTTGCCCTTTTGGTGTGAATTTAATCGCATTACTTAATAAGTTAAGTAAAATTTGTCTTAATCTTTTTTCGTCGCCATGAACAACTATCGGTAATTTAAATAAAGTATCACTTTTTGTGCTGCTAGCATTTTGAATATTTCTACTATATCATTCAAAAATACTGATAAATTAAAATCCATTGTAGTTAGTTCTAATTTATCTGCTTCAATTTTGGATAAGTCTAAAATATCATTTATCAATGTTAATAAATGTTCGCCGCAACGTTGTATTATTTGTATGCCTTGTTTGTCTGCAATAGTTTCATCGCGATTTAAAATTTGTGAATAGCCTAAAATCCCATTCAGCGGTGTGCGAAGCTCATGACTCATATTAGCAAGAAAGGTACTAATCGACTGTATCTGTAAGGGCACTCATAAAAATAATAGGAATATTTTTACTTTCTGAATTAGCTTTTAATAGACATTATGAAGAAACTTGACTACTTAATACGAATTATTAATTTATCTTATGCAAAAAAAATTACAAATGAGCTAGTATAACCAAAACTACAACTAATAGTAATAATAATGGATACCTTAAATAACTTAATTACAAATTTTTCAGTTGATACACTTAAACTGTTTTTTAGACAAAAAATCAGCACATTTAAATATGATGAAGAAAATTACGAGTATTTATTTGAAGACAATGACTACGAAGATATTACCAAAATTGGCGAAGCTGATTTAAAAAATTATGATGATTTACTCGTTATTAGTGCAAAAACATTAGCTCCGCTTACAAACAAAACCGGGAAAAAAAGACAATTTGAAATTGCCAAGAAAATCTTGAGCGAAGAAAACAAAGACGCTGCATTTTTTATCTTTTATGATGAAAGTGGCAATTTTCGTTTTAGTTTTGTTAAGGCTAACTTCCTTGAAACCAAAAAATCTTTTACTGATTTTAAGCGATATACATACTTTGTTTCGCCAAGTCAGACAAACAATACATTCATAACACAAATTAGTGCTTGCAATTATAAGGATTTAGATAATATTCTTGAAGCATTTAGCGTTGAGCCACTTAATAAACAATTCTATGAACAAATTGCAAAAGCCTTTTATAGTTTAATTGATGTTGATTTAAAACTTCCGAGTAAAACAAATAGAAAAAATTATCAGGAATTTGCAGTACGATTAATAGGTAGAACCATTTTTGTTTGGTTTTTGAAAAATAAAACTTCTGAAAATGATTTACCGCTTATTCCAAATGATTGGCTAACTTCTCAAAAAGTGAAAGAAACACCAGATTACTATCACCAGCTTTTGGAAAAACTCTTTTTTGAAATTTTAAACAAACCAATAGATGAAAGAATTGAAGATTTACCTAAAGGGCAAAAAATAATTCCATTCCTTAATGGTGGTTTGTTTGAACCCCATACTTATGATTTTTACGAGGCTGAGTATGGAGGGTTTTCAAAATTTCATAACACACTCAAAATTCCTGATGAATGGATTGTTAATTTTTTTGAAACCCTTGAACGATTTCATTTTACCATTGATGAAAATAGCATTAATGATACTGAGGTAAGCATTGATCCGGAAATGTTGGGCACTATTTTTGAAAACCTTTTGGCAGAAATTGATCCTGATACAGAAAAAAGCGCGAGAAAATCAACAGGAAGTTTCTATACTCCAAGAGAAATTGTTGATTATATGGTAGAAGAATCTTTGGTAAGTTACTTGAAAAGTAAAACCAAGCTTGATGAAGAAAAGTTGCACGACTTGTTTAAAGAAAACAATTTATCAGCAGATGATTTTGAAAACAGAGAACAGATCATAAATGCTTTTAATGAAATAAAAATCCTTGATCCTGCCTGTGGTTCTGGTGCATTTCCAATGGGTGCTTTGCACAAAATTAATATGGCATTGCAAAAACTAGATCCTGATGCCAAAATATGGAAACAGAAACAACTTTCAAAAATAGACAATGTTGCTTATCGCAATGCACTCAAAGACAAACTCGACAAATCAAACGTGGAATATATCCGTAAACTAGGAATTATACAACATTCTATTTACGGAGTAGATATTCAGACTATTGCTACTTAAATATCTAAACTTCGTAGCTTTTTAAGCCTAGTAGTTGATGAAAATATTAACGACGAAGCTGAAAATAGGGGTATTTATCCTTTGCCTAATCTTGAGTTTAAATTTGTAACTGCTAATAGTTTGATTGGTTTAGAAGAAGACAAACCACAAGCAACATTAGACTATGCAAAAACTAACTCTAATATTGAAGATCTGCAAAGCATACGAGAGGAATATTTACAAGCTTATGGCAACGAAAAAGAAGATTTAAAAGAACAATTTCTTAACCTGCAAAAAGACATTGCACAAAAAGAGTTTGGTAGCGGTGCAGCAGAAATGAATAAAAAAATGCAATTAATAGGATGGAATCCGTTTAAACATGAAGAATCCAACTGGTTCAATCCTAAATGGATGTTTGGTGTAGAAGATTTTGATGTAGTAATTG
Organism: Flavobacteriaceae bacterium; assembly: GCA_016744615.1. Taxonomy (GTDB): domain Bacteria; phylum Bacteroidota; class Bacteroidia; order Flavobacteriales; family Flavobacteriaceae; genus Lutimonas. The sequence continues at coordinate 5,787 of JADGEA010000170.1, read as the reverse complement.
GCAATCCCCCATACATACAACTGCAAAAAGCGAGAGATGGAAAAGAAAAATATGCTGACTTATACAAAGGTGAAAATTATGATACTTTTGAACGAACCGGCGATATTTACGCGCTATTTTACGAAAAAGGCATAAACCTGTTAAATCAAAATGGGCTTCTCTGTTATATTACTTCCAATAAATGGATGCGTGCCAAATACGGTAAATCTTTACGTAATTTTTTTAGCGATAAAAAACCTATAAAACTTATAGATTTAGGACCGGGTGTTTTTAATACAGCAACTGTTGATACCAATATTTTGCTTATTGAAAATAGCGAACAGGAACAAACTGCACTTAAAGCACTAACACTTACTGATAAAGAAAAGATTAACACTTTGAGTGATAAAGATTTTACTATATTAACAGACTTATCAGAAGATAGTTGGATTATTCTGTCACCAGAAGAATATAGAATAAAACAGAAAATCGAGCAAATAGGAACGCCGCTGAAAGATTGGGATATTAATATTTATCGTGGAATATTAACTGGCTATAACGAAGCATTTATAATTGATGATGCTACCAAAGATAAACTGATAGAAAAAGATCCTAAAAGTGCCGATATTATTAAACCAATTTTACGCGGGAGAGATGTTAAAAGATATAAAGCTGAGTTTGCGGATTTGTGGTTAATAAATACACACAACGGATATAAAACTTCAGACGGAAAATATATTAAACCTATTGATGTAAATGATTATGCTGCAATAAAAGAGCATCTTGATCAATATTTGGAAAAGTTACAAAAACGACAAGATAAAGGAATTACGCCATATAATTTGCGTAATTGTGCCTATTTAAAAGAATTTGAGAAAGAGAAGATTGTTTTCACAAAAGCGTCAAAAGTACCATCATTTACATTAATTAATAGCAATGAGTTATTACTGCAAACAGCATATATAGCAACAGGAAATAAAATAAAATTTATAATTGCTTTCCTAAATTCTAAACTAATAAATTTTTGCTTTTATAAATTTTATCAATCAGGCGGCATAGAAGGAGAAATAACATATCAAGCCATTATTGTTATTCCAATTATCAAAACTTCAAAAGAACAGCAAAAGTCTTTTGAAATACTTGTTGATTTCATTATTTTTGCAAAAGAAAACGGTTTAGAAAATGAAGCTGAAAAGTTTGAATCGGTAATAGACGGTTTGGTTTACGATTTATACTTTGAAGATGAAATGAAAAAAGCCAATTGTTATATAACCGATAGAATAACTGAAGTTATTGAGCCTTTTAAAGAAAACCAAACTGATGAAGAAAAAACAAAGTATATTAAAAAGTTTTACGAATTTTGCAGTAAAGATAAAATTATATTTCATAGTTTAATCCATCGCAGAACCATAAAAGTAGTTCAAATTATTAACGGTGATAAATAATCGGTAAAAATAAGTAAAATCAAGCTTTGCTTTTCAGTTTATGGTAAGATTAGTTAGACTAACCATTATGGTTATATGGAGTGAGCATGGCTGAGTACGAACTGAAAGATGTAAAAGCTGCGGCTCAACAACTTAACATAGAGTATCGAGGTCGTAAAGTTTTCCGAGATATAGCAAATCTAGGATATGAGCTTAAAGATATTGCTGATTGTTTATCAAAACTTACACCTAATGAATACCTAAAAACTCATCACTATGACAAGTGTCCACCTGATGATGAATATATATGCTCATACATTAAGGCTGATGATGACAAAGTTGATGAGCTTTATGTGAAGTTTTGTTTAATTGATGATTGTTTGGTTATTGATTTAGCTTCTTTTCATTTGCCTCAATTCTAGTTGGGGAGAAATTTATGAGTAAATGTAAATATTGTAAATCTACAAATATAGAACACAAAGAAGAACAAGAGCTGATTACTTATAAAGGTAAGGATCTCAATATTTCTGTTGAGTTTTCTATTTGTTGCAAATGTGGGCGGGAATTTATTTCCAAGCCGCAAATTTTGAATAATGATGCTAGAGTTCGAGATGCAAAAAAAGTTGCGGATGGCTTACTGACTTCTTCTGAAATTTATGAAGCTAGAGTAAAACTTGGTTTAACCCAAGAGCAAGCATCTATTATATTTGGTGGTGGTAAAAATGCTTTTTCTAAATATGAAAGAGCGGAAGTTTCTCAAAGCATTGCAATGGATAAGTTAATTAAAGTTTGTTTGCGCCATCCAAAAGTGTTTCGTGAGCTTTCAACTGCTGTTAATTGAATTAATTTTTTAGACAAACCTGACAGGTTTTAAAAACCTGTCAGGTTTAATTCCAATAATTATGAATAATTTTATAACAAACTCAAAAGAAACTATCACATTAAAAGAACGCTTGCAAAAACTGATAAGCGGTAGCTATGAGCTAAAATTTTTGGTGGGTTTCTTTTATTTTTCAGGTTGGCAGGAAATTTATAACAGCCTTGAAGAAAACAGCAATGTCATATTAAAAATATTGGTTGGTTTACAAGTTGATAAATATCTATCAGATATTATTGAAGTCGAAAATAAAGATAATAATTTAAGCAATGAAGAACATTTTACACAATTTATAAAATCTCTTGGTTATGCTATCAACCATTCAGAAATGGATAATGAAGAATTTTATAAACAGATAGAATTTTTTATCAAACTTCTTCAACAAGATCGTTTGATCATAAAAAAAACACTAAACCCCAATCACGCAAAACTTTATCTCTTCAAATTACAGCCAAATCTATTTAATCTAAAAGGGCAAATTATCACCGGTAGCAGTAATCTAACCAAAGCCGGTTTGCACAAACAAGAAGAATTTAATGTTGAAATTAGAGATTATGGTTTTGACACAGCAGAAAATTATTTTGACCAACTTTGGGAATCAGCTATACCAATAACCGAAGCCGAAAACGGTAAAAAACTAATAATAGATTTCTTAAAAAATAAAACCCAATCTTCCTTAATAAGACCTTACGAAGCTTATGCCTATATTTTAAAAACATATATTGATTTACAAGAAAATAAAAAAATCAATTCATTTGTTGATCGTATTTTGGAACAAAATGGTTTTGAAAAATATACCTATCAATTAGATGCAGTTAATCAAGCCTTAAACATAATTGAAACTTACAACGGTGTTATTATTGCTGATGTGGTTGGTCTTGGTAAATCAGTTATTGCTTCACTAATTGCAAACCAATTAGGCAAAAGAGGATTAATTCTTTGCCCTCCCGGATTAATAGGTGATAAAAAACAAAATTCTGGCTGGTGGGAATATTGGAATAAATTCAAATTATACGATTGGGATATTGAAAGTTCAGGCAACATTGAAGCAGTAGCCGAATCAATCCGTAAAAATAATTTGGAATACCAAGTGGTAATTGTAGATGAAGCACACAAATTCAGAAATCAAGACACTTCCGCCTATGAAGCATTAACAGATATTTGTAGAGCAAAACAAGTAATTTTATTAACAGCTACCCCTTTTAACAATTCGCCAGCCGATATATTTTCACTCCTGAAATTATTTATAGTTCCGGGACAATCAGGCATTACCATTGAACCCGATTTAGAAGGAAGATTTAATTCATATAATTTTAGGTTTCAAAACCTTGCCTTTATTCTAAAAAATTATAACTCAAGCAATTCAGAGAAACGAAAAAAATCTGAAAAATTATACACTAAAATGTTGGATATTAAGCTACCAATAGATATTTCTATTGTAAAAGACAATGTAGCTTTAATAGCAAATGATATAAGAAATGTTATTACACCGGTTATTATTAGACGAAACCGATTAGATCTAAAAAATGACTTTGAATATAAACAAGAAATACAAAACATTTCAGAAGTAAATGATCCTGAAGAACTTTTCTATGAATTGAGTAAAGAGCAATCGGCGTTTTATGACAGAATAATCAAAGATTATTTTAGCGAAGAAGGACAATTCAAAGGGGCTATTTACAAACCTTTTGAATATGAAACAAAAATAAAACAGAAAAAAGACGAACAAGAAAACAGAACCTATCAACAACAGCGCAACTTATTCGATTTTATGCGTAGATTATTGGTAAAACGATTTGAAAGTTCTTTTGGCGCATTTAATAAAAGTATTGAACGCTTTTTACGAACGCATAAAATGGTTAAATCTTTTATTGAAACTTCAGGTAAATATGTTTTAGACCGTAAAGTTATAGACTCAATCTACAATGAAGATGATTTTACACTGGAAGCTATTGAAGAAGCATTAGAAGAATTTAAAAAAAATGCCGAAGCTAAAACATCATCAAAACACACAACAATATACGAAATAGACAAATTTGCATTTAAAGAACATTTTTTAAAAGACATAGATAATGATATTGCTCTGTTTGAAGAAATTAAAAAGCAAATTGAAACGCTCAATTTGGTTAATGATGATCCCAAACGAAAAGCAGTCTTAAAAAATGTCAAAAAGGTTTTAAGCAAAGAAAATAATCCCAAAAGAAAAATCATTTTATTTACTGAATATACCGATACTGTTCGTCATTTAAAAGATTATTTCGATAAAGAATTGTCAGCTATAGTTCTATTTTGCGATGGGAATATTAGCAAAAAACTTGCTATTGAATTAGATGCCAATTTCAATGCAAAATATAAAAAACAAATGGACGCTTATGATGTTTTGATTACAAGCGATAAACTTTCTGAAGGAGTAAACTTAAATCGAGCTGGTTTAATCATTAATTATGATATACCTTGGAACCCCACCAGAGTAATTCAACGGGTTGGTCGTATAAACCGTATTGGAACAAAAGTATTTGATGAACTTTATATTCATAACTTCTTTCCTACCGAACAAGGTGCAAATCAAGTAAAAATAAGATAAATTGCAGCACAAAAAATGTTTTTAATTCATAATGCACTAGGTGAAGATGCAAAAATATTTGATCCCAACGAAGAACCAACAGCAAGCGGTTTATTCAAAAAAATCAATTCAAGTTCGGATGAAAACGAAGATTTGAGTATAGTAACGATTGTTAGAAATGAATTTAATAGAATTAAACAAGAACATCCAGAAGTTGTAGAAAGAATAAAAGAATTACCAAACCGAACCAAAACAAGCAAAGCATTTAGAGATAATAATACAGTTGTTTTAAGAAAAAAGGGAATGGCTTTATTTTCTGTAATTGTAAATTATGAAACTAATAAAATTTCAGAAAAAACATTTCAAGAATTATTTGATTTAGTAAAATGTTCTTACGAACAAAAAAGACTTCCATTGAGTAAACAATTTTGGAAAGCTTATGAAAAAGTTAAACAATATAAACCTCAATATAAATCTGGAAGTTCTGAAATTGCATTAGAGAAAAAAGCAACAAATAGTTTAAAATCCTTACTAAAACAAAATAAATATGAATTAAATAAAACACTTATATCGTTTATTGACACACTATTAAAAGATATAAAGCGATACAAAACATTACCAAAATATACATTAAGAAAACTAGTTTTACCCGAATCTAATTATAAAGAATTAATAAATAATATAGAAAATTTAAGACAAAAAATTGGTAGTGATTATTTGGAAATAATTTTAAAAAGAGGATCAAATATTAATGATAATATAATTATTGCAGTTGAAAATAAAAAAGAATAATAATACAGCGCAACACCAAAATGCCCCATATGTATGGGGCAGTGAATTATATTGCAATATATGAGCTTAAGTGTGTTCCAAAAAATGCTTAAGTTCATTTATCTGAAATCCTTTTGCGAATTTATTGAGTTTTTCTACAAATGGCTTTAAAT
>JADGEA010000400.1 GCA_016744615.1 Flavobacteriaceae bacterium | reverse complement strand
TTTCAATGAAAAAACATGAGAATTAGAATAAATTATGCCTGTTACCACAATTATCACAGATACTTAAGCCGTTTGAGGTTCTAAGGCATATTATATTATTAAAAAAATAATAAGACAGTATAAATATTTGATGTTATTATCTACAGATGAATGTAAAACTAGCATTACAATTATTAGGCGTACATCGTAGAACATTGTCTCGTTATGTAAAATAAGGAAAAATTAGAGCTATCCGATTGCCTAATAGAACCTTGAATTACAATGAAGATGATGTTTATTCTATGGCAGGTAAATCTAAGATTCGCATGAATGTTATATACGCAAGAGTTTCAACCTATAAACAGAAAAAATACTTACAGAACCAGATAGACAACATTGAAGCTGACATGAACAGCAATGGCTATAAGGTAGATAAAATCTATAAAGATATAAAAACTGGAATTAGCTTAGATAGGAAAGGTTTTATAGCCTTGTTAGATGATCTACAAGAAGGTCTGGTTGATCGTATATTTATTACTTACAAGGATAGATTAGCTAGATTATCTTATGATCTAGCAGAAAAACTGATAGTACAAAATCACGGTAGGATTGAACTCATTAATGCCGCAGAAAAAACCGATGAACAAGAACTGTTTGAAGATTTAATGCAGGTTGTTCATTCTTTTTCTATGAAAATGTATTCGCGCAGAAGGTTAGCTAAAAAGCTATGCAAAGAGTAGAGCGTCATATCATAGTCGATTCACATGCTTTAAATGAATTAACATTCAAAGCAAAAAACCTCTATAACGTGGCTAATTATCAGATTAGGCAGACGTTTATATTCACGGGGCTAATGCCTAATGAATATGATCTAACCACCTTTTTTGCATATATAAATCAACCTGATTATAGAGCTTTGCCTACACAAACAAGTCAGCAAGTTATTAAGTTGCTTTTTAAAAACTGGACTTCATATTTTGCAGCCATTCGTAAATGGAAAAAGAACCCATCAAAGTTTCAAGGTATGCCCAAAATACCAAATTATAAAAAAAAGAACGGACACTTTGTTGCAATATTCACTAATCAGCAGCTAAAAGTGAAACAGGGTTTTATCCATTTTCCAAAAACAGTCAATATTCCACCCATGAAAACATCAGTTTCCAAACCAAAGCAGGTACGAATAACACCTCAAGCTACCTGTTTTGTTGTGGAAATTGTGTATGAAAAAGAAGTGCAAAAAGTAGAAACTTTGCCCAATAGTTTTGTTTCCATTGATCTCGGTTTAAACAACCTTGCTACGTCTTTTAACAATGTAGGATTAGCCCCTTTCATTGTAAACGGTAAGCCACTTAAATCAATCAACGCATGGTTTAATAAAAGGAAAGCTAAGTTACAAAGTCAATTACCTAAAGGTATATTTAGCACATTACGCATCAATCATCTTACACATAAACGTAATCAAAAAATAAACGATTACATCCATAAAACATCCCGATTTATTATTGATTATTGTGTTGAAAATAAAATAGGCACGATTATTATCGGTAACAATGAAGGATGGAAAAATAGCATCAACATAGGAAAGCGAAATAATCAAAATTTCGTCCAAATACCCCACAGCAAATTAATCAGTTCCATAGAATATAAAGCTGAGGAATTTGGTATTTTGGTAAAAATAACGGAAGAAAGCTACACCTCAAAGACCGACAATTTGGTGCTTGAACCTTTAAAAAAACATGGTTCAAATAAGATTCGAGGCAAAAGTTTTTTTCAAAAACATTTGCCTCGAATCAAAAAACCAAGCTTGGGTAAACGTGTTAAGCGTGGATTGTTTCAATCTTCAAATGGGATGTTAATCAATGCAGATTGCAATGGTGCAATTGGCATTGCTAGAAAAGTAGTCGGTGATTTGGCGTTAAAGCCAATAATCGATAAGAGCATTGCGTTAATGCCAAGACATAGGTTTTCTTTCTGATGTTTTTAGGAAAATGATCATAAATGTCTATAGATGTCCGTAGTAACTATGGAAATTATAACGTTACCATGTCATACATTTTAAAAAATACCCTAAATCAACTAGGAATACAAAAAATACCGTTTTTATTTATTATTGATTTTGATCTTAAAAATTATTAT
>JADGEA010000399.1 GCA_016744615.1 Flavobacteriaceae bacterium | reverse complement strand
TTATTGCAATTATAAAAAAGGAAAAAGCAATTTCTTTAGGAAATTTAATAGGTTCTAATATTTTTAATATCCTTGCTGTATTAGGGATAACATCTATAATTACACCTATAACCGTGCAGGATGATCACTTACTTACCAGTGATATAATGTGGATGCTGGTTTTAGCGCTGATGGTTCTTCCTCTTGTTTTTCTTCCTGCAAAAATGAAACTAAGCTGGAAAGAAGGTCTTATTCTGCTAGGTTTTTATGTTGTTTTTATCGCTTTGACAATATAGTGAATGCTTCTTAAAGTATATTTTAAATTTCATTTCAAAGGAAAGAGATGTAAGAATTTAATCCTATTTAGATAAAATTTAATAAATTATATTTTAATTATGTGTTATTTTTCATATTCCTAAAAAATAGGGTATTATTTCTTTAAAATAAAAATTATGAATCTGTACCCCTAAAAAAATAGGGGTAAGTTAGTTTGATTGTTTGAAAATTCATATTTTTGTACCATATTTTAGAAAAATTTAATAAAATTATGGGAATATTCAGATTCGAAGCATTAAAAGAAACTCTAAATCGCAAACCTGTCGATTTTAAAGAAAACGGAAAACATTCAGAAAATTTTGGTATCAACGTATTTAGTGAAAATACAATGCGCCAGTATTTAACTAAGGAAGCATTTGAAGGAGTGATGAATGCAATGGATCACGGATCCAAAATTGATAGAAAAATTGCAGATCAGGTTGCCAGTTCAATGAAAGATTGGGCACTTACAAAAGGAGTAACACATTATACCCACTGGTTTCAGCCTTTAACAGGAGGAACTGCTGAAAAACACGATGCTTTTTTTGAGCCTATTGGAGGCGGGAATGCAGTTGAAAAGTTTAGTGGAGGAGCATTAGTTCAGCAAGAACCAGATGCATCTAGTTTTCCAAGTGGAGGAATTAGAAATACTTTTGAAGCACGTGGTTATACGGCTTGGGATCCAACTTCTCCTGCATTTATATATGGAACTACACTTTGTATTCCAACAGTTTTTGTGGCCTATACAGGTGAAGCGTTAGATAATAAAACACCATTATTAAGAGCGTTGCAATCTATTGATAAACACGCAACTGCAGTTGCCAAGTATTTTGATAAAAATGTAAAGAAAGTAACAGCATCATTAGGTGTTGAACAAGAATATTTTTTAATAGATAAGGCTCTTGTTATTTCTCGTCCCGATCTTTTAATGACGGGTCGTACATTACTTGGTCATAGTGCAGCTAAAGGTCAGCAGTTAGATGATCATTATTTTGGAAGTATTCCGCAAAGAGCCTTGAGTTTTATGCGTGAGCTTGAAACTGAATGTATGAAGCTAGGTATTCCTGCAAAAACACGTCACAATGAGGTAGCTCCAAATCAATTTGAATTGGCGCCTATATATGAAGAAACCAACTTGGCAGTTGACCATAATTCATTGATGATGGATATTATGGGTAAAATTGCATCAAGACATAATTTAAGAGTTTTATTACATGAAAAACCATTTGCAGGAATCAATGGTTCGGGTAAACATAATAACTGGTCTTTGGCAACTAATACTGGTGTGAATCTATTAGGCCCGGGAAAAACTCCTATGCGCAATTTACAATTCCTTACCTTCTTTATCAATACGATAAAAGCAATAAGAGAATATGAAGAGTTGATGCGTGCAGGAATTGCTTCAGCAAGTAATGATCACCGTTTAGGTGCAAATGAAGCACCACCTGCAATTATCTCTGTTTTTATTGGCGAGCAATTAACAAAAGTGTTAAATGATTTAGAAGGTGTTACTAAAGGTAAATTATCACCTCAGGAAAAAACAGACCTTAAATTAAATGTAGTTGGTAAAATACCTGAGATCTTGTTAGATAATACAGATAGAAACAGAACTTCTCCATTTGCTTTTACAGGAAATAAATTTGAATACAGAGCTGTTGGATCTTTGGCAAATAGTGCGAAACCAATGACAATTCTGAATACAATTGTAGCTAAACAATTAAAAGAATTTAAAATTGAAGTTGATAGCCTGATTAAGAATAAAGATCTGAAAAAAGATGAAGCTATTTTTAATGTGTTACGTGAGTATATCAAACAATCAAAAGAT
>JADGEA010000169.1 GCA_016744615.1 Flavobacteriaceae bacterium | reverse complement strand
TGGTCACCCTTACGACACTGGAATGTTGGAAAAGATAGTAAAGTAGCAGTTGTTGGACTTGGTGGATTGGGACATATGGCGATTAAATTGGCTCACGCAATAGGTGCAGAAGTAACCTTGTTTTCAAGATCGACCAATAAAATACAAGATGGATTAAAATTAGGAGCAGATCAAGTGGTTATATCGACTGACGAAGCTCAAATGGAACGTGTATTAAATACTTTTGATCTAATTATAGACACGGTACCCTATGCTCATGATTTAAATCCTTATGTAGGAACCTTAGCCACCAATGGTACTTTGGTAATCGTTGGTTATTTAGGCCCCATAGATCCTATGTTGGTAACCGTACCTATGATTATGGGGCGTAAGACGATTGCAGGATCTTTAATAGGAGGTATTGCTGAAACTCAAGAATTATTGGATTTCTGTGGAAAGCATAATATCATTTCAGATGTAGAGGTGATTAACATACAAGATATTAATAAAGCTTATGAACGAATGTTAAAGAGTGATGTACATTATCGCTTTGTAATTGATATGAAATCACTAAAGGAATCATAAAATAAACACATTATGGCAACAAAATTTATGGCACCGGGAGTTTACATCGAAGAGAAAGATGCTTTTCCAGGATCGGTTGTAGAAGTAGCAACCGCAGTTCCTGCCTTTATTGGGTATACAGAAAAAGCTAATAGGAATAGTGAATCGTTAATTAACATTCCGACAAGGATTACATCTTTTAAAGAGTATTGCGATCTTTTTGGAGGGGCATTTAGCCCAAAGTTTAAGTTAGAACCAAGTTCTACAGACTCCAACAAACCTGACAAACACCTAATAGCCATCAATGGAGAAGAAAAAGCCATAAGCTACGATACAAACCATGAGTTGTATTTGTTTAGAAGTATTCAGCTGTTTTATAATAATGGCGGTAGTTCTTGTTATATTGTATCTGTAAAAACTTACGATAAAAAACCAGATGGAGTAGAAATTAAGAAGGTAGAATTACTTAATGGTTTAGATACTCTTTTAAAAGAACAAGAACCAACAATAATTGTTATACCGGATGCTGTAAAACTCAGTAATAAAGGTTGTTATGATGTCTATATTAAAGTATTAGATCATTGTGCAAATATGCAAAGTAGGGTAGCGATTTTCGATATTCATAATGATTTTAGCGAACAAATTCAACCTGATGGAAATGTCATTACCTTCTTTAGAGAAAATATTGGAACAGAAAATCTTAACTATGGAGCAGTTTATTATCCGTGGTTGCATACCAGTATTGTCCCAAAAGGGGAGATAACCTATGAAAATCTTGATATAAGCATAAAACTAGAGGAATTATTACCCGAAACTAAAGCAAAAGAACTTATAATGGACTTTGCTAAAATACCGTCTGCTGAAAAAAATAAAGAAAAAAAAAGCAATTTGCATTTGGCATTAATTGCAACTAGTCTTACTTACTCAGATTTAATAAATAAAATTACTGAACTCGAGAATTTATTACCTCCTTCGGCAGCTATGGCAGGTCTTTATACTATGGTAGATAATACTCGTGGTGTTTGGAAAACTCCCGCAAATGTGAGTGTGAAAAGTGTAATTAAGCCATCCATAAATATAACACATAATGATCAGGAATCGTTAAACTTAGATGCCATGTCTGGAAAATCTATTAATGCCATTAGAACTTTTCCGGGTGTAGGAACTATGGTTTGGGGAGGCAGAACCCTTGACGGAAATAGCTTGGATTGGAGGTATATTAATGTGCGTAGAACCATGGTTATGCTAGAACAGTCTATTAAATTGGCTTTGCGTTCTTATGTTTTTGAGCCAAATGACGCAAATACCTGGGTAACGGTAAAAAGTATGATTGTAAATTTCCTAACAGATTATTGGAAGCAAGGAGCATTGGCTGGATCTTCTCCAGAAGATGCTTTTGAAGTTCAAATAGGATTGGGAAGTACCATGACTGCTTTAGATATTTTAGAAGGTAAAATGTTGGTAAGTGTAAAACTTGCTATCGTTAGACCTGCAGAATTTATTGTTGTAACATTTGAACAACAAATGCAAAAATCATAAATAAAAATTAATTAAAAAACTTATAAAAAATATATATTATGGCAGGAGAAGCACAAGATACAAACTGGCCCTTACCAAAGTTTTACTTTATGGTAGATTGGGGAAGTCAAACGAATATTCCTTTTCAGGAAGTTAGTGGTTTAGACGTAGAATCACAACCTATCAATTATAGACATGGAAATAGCCCTGTATTTTCTGAAATTAGTATGCCTGGAATCGTAAAAAACAGCAATGTTACTATGAAAAAGGGAGTTTTTGCAAAAGACAATAGTTTTTGGGATTGGTATGCGAAAATTAAAATGAATACGATTGAACGTCAAAATGTTGTCATTAAATTATTGGATGAAGGAGGAAATCCAACAATGACATGGACGCTTTTAAATGCATGGCCAACAAAGATTAGTTCTACAGATTTAAAGTCTGATGGCAGCGAAGTAGCCATTGAAAGTATTGAGATTGCTCATGAAGGTTTAACCATTGATAATAGCTAATAATAAATGGCTTATACAGGTTTTTTCGATGCGGACTACCTTCCACCAACAGCTTTCTATTTTAGATTAAAATTTAATAGTGTTGAAGATATGGATAGCAGTTTTCAGGAAGTGTCAGGGTTGAAATTAACGATTACGACAGATCCAAAAAAGGAAGGAGGCAACAATGCAGCACCCTTTAATATACCAAATCCACCAACTTATTCAGATTTGGTATTGAAAAGGTGTTTAATGCCCAATTCTAATTTAGATTCTTGGTGTAAAAATGCCTTTGAGTATTTTAAATTCGACCCAAAAGACATCGAACTTGCCTTATTAGGGGCAGATGGTGTTCCTTTAGCAGTGTGGAATATTGCTAAGAAGATGATTTGATTTTTTTTAATTTAAAGATTCCAAAAACGACACTAAAAGAATAATTAATAAAAAAGTATGACAGAGATAATACAACAATCAGATGGCATTATTGACTTCGATATTCTTATCAATGGAAGTAAAATAGAAGATACCGTAGAAGTGCAGGAAATTACCATTGAAATGGAGGTTAATAGAATAACGACTGCCACTATAGTTATCCAAGATGGAGGGGCAATTGGAGTCGTTAATGAAGGTTTTACACACAGTGAAGGAAAAGATTTTATACCGGGTAGTGAAATTGAAATTTCTCTAGGGTATATTGATAAAACTAATAAAGTTTTTAAAGGGATTATTATTTCACAAAGACTAAAAGTGAAAGGTGATCAATCGCTACTTACCGTTATTTGTCAAGACCAAGCTATAAACATGGTTAAAGGGCGTTACAATGCTTTTTTTCAGAACAAAACAGATTCGGATGCTATAAAAAGTATCGTTTCTAAATATGGATTAGATTTAGAGTTGGATGCAACAACAATTGAGCACCCGGTTTTAATGCAATACAATTGTTCAGATTGGGACTATATAGTAATTAGGGCGGAGGTCAATAATATGGTCATTCAGACCAATCAAAACAAAATAAGCATAAAAAAAATTGATTTTAGTACTGAGCCTCAGTTTGAAATTAAATCCTCACAATTTGTAATAGATATTGACCTTAGTTTGGAAAGTAAGAACATCTCTGGTACTTATAATATGTCTGCCTGGGATTCTGATACTCAGAAAATGGTGTCAGCATCAAAAAATGTAGAGGATGCTTTAAATCAAGGTAATCTAACCGCTAAAAAATTGTCAAACAATCTTACTAATTTCTCAGATAGTTATTCATCAACATCCATAGAAAAAGATGAAATGAAATTATGGTTAGAATCTCAAGCCAATAGAGCAGTTCTTGAAAAAATACAAGGTAAAATTACGATCCCTGGAAATACTAAAATTGTTGCAGGGGATATAATAAAGCTCTCAGAATTTAGTGCTCGCTTTAATGGTAATGCTTATATATCAAAAGTGATTCATTCCTTACAGGATGGAGAATGGCTAACTGATCTTTTTGTAGGGAAATCATCAAAACTTCATGCGTCTTTACCAGATGTTGAAGAGCTGGGAGCATCAGGTCTTATACCTTCAATAAGAGGAGCGCAGATTGCCACCGTTAAAAAAACACATGAAGATCCCGACAATAATTATCGAGTTTTAGTGACCCTGCCTACCTTAATAGGTACTGGTCAAGAAGATGGAATTTGGGCTAGAATTCTTTTTCCATATGCTTCAGGAGATGCAGGCTTCTTTTTTTATCCTGAAGTAGGAGATGAGGTTCTTATTACTTTTATGAATGATGACCCTAGATTTCCAATAATCGTTGGATCTCTTTATAGTTCTAAAAATAAACCTAAGGAGGTTTCCGATGAAAAAAATCAATTTAAATCCATTTATTCAAAATCCGGTATCAATATTAAATTTGACGATGAAGATAAAATTTTAAGCATCGAGACACCAGACAAGAACATTATAGTACTTGATGATAAAGCAAAAAGCATCAGTATACAAGATATGAACGAAAATTCCATAGTTATGGATGACTCAGGAATAACAATGAAATCAACAAAGGACATCAACTTAATTGCAGATGGAAACATTAACCTTAACGCAACTTCTAATTTAGCAATGAAAGCAACAGCAGATGCTACCTTAGAGGGAGCAAGTATCACACAAAGTGCTCAAACCTCATTTACAGCAAAAGGAAATGCCTCTGCAGAATTATCTGCTTCTGGACAAACTACTGTAAAAGGAGCCATGGTAATGATCAACTAAAATTAAAAAAATATGCCACAAGCAGCAAGATTAACAGATATGCACATTTGTCCAATGGTAACCCCAGGTTTACCACCAATCCCTCATGTTGGCGGACCAATTATAGGACCTGGTGCACCAACCGTATTTATAGGTAAAATGCCTGCGGCTGTATTAGGTGATAATCTTGTTTGTGTAGGACCTCCGGATTCTATAATTAAAGGATCAGCAACCGTAATGATAGGAGGTAAGCCAGCAGCAAGAATGGGAGATGCTACAGCACATGGCGGGAGTATTGTACTAGGATGTCCAACCGTTATCATAGGAGGTTAGTAAACAAATATTATAGAATCTTAAAGAATAAAGTATGACGTTAATAATAAAGGAATTAATAATTCAAGGAGTCGTGAAAAAGGACTCCAACCAAGATGAAACTGAAATTTTATTGGAGAATAAATATTTATTATTCAAGTTGGACCAAATGAAAAAAGAAATAAAAGAAGAATGCATGGAAGCGATATTATCAAAATTAGAATCAAAGTCAAGACGATAATGCATGAGAAACAAAATAATATCGAAAAATCTATAATTTCTTTTGAATATGAAAGTGAAACATTGGCTAGTAACTGCAATAGTACTATTGAATCTGTTTTTGAAGCAAAAATACTTCCTGAAATAAAAAAAACAGTAGAGAATGTAATTCCAGATGATATAACAATTGAATTAGACACACTTGAAATTGATATTGGATCCATCAATGAAAAAGAACTTCCAACCTATCTAGCTATTCGTATTAAGACCGTTTTAGAAGAGAAGTTACATCATATATTAAATAATATAGATAGCGGATATATTAGAACTAAATCTTTTTCCAACCAAAAGAATAAAAACTACTTAATCAATGCATTAGAGTGTTATCTTAAAAGAGGGTATTTACCTATCTGGATCTCTCGAAAAAACTTTATTATTAATCAAATACTAATTAAATTAATTAAAGAATCGAAAAATGATTTAATCTCAATGCTTAGAAAGTATCATACTAATGAAGCTATTATGACACGTTTATCTTATTGCATGGAACCAAAAAACTTTGAATCTTTAGTTAAAACTATAAACCCTGATAATCATAAATGGATGCTCATGAATATTGAAGATGACTTAAATGAAACCGGCATAGAAATTAAAATATCTAACGCAGGCTTAATATTACTTTGGCCATTTCTTACCCGTTTTTTTGAAGAATTAAAAATGATGAAAAATGGAGTATTCATTAATAAGGAAAGTGAAAACAGAGCTGTTTATTTACTTCAATACCTAGTATTTGGTCATATTGATTTTCAAGAGCACGAATTAATATTAAATAAAATATTAGTTGGGATACCCATTCAAGAATTATTAATATCCATTAATGATTTGACCTTAGAAGAAACAGGTATGGCGAATAGCCTTTTAAATGGTTTCAAAAATAATTGGGAAAAAGTAAAAGATTCCTCTGTAGAAGCTATACAAGAAACCTTTATAAGACGAGAAGGTATATTAAAATTAAATAAAGAAAAATCCATCCTTAAAATAGAAAAAAAAGGAGTGGATATTTTATTATTGTCTATTTCATGGAATATAACAGTTGTTAAATTACCATGGATGCAATATCCATTGTATATAGAATGGATTTAATTTAATCTTCTAAGTGATTTATTGATTCTTTAGAATCCCATACTTAATTATTATTCTACCATAGGGCAGAATGTAGATTTTAACTCATCTATAAATAACATTTCTTTTATTTTTTATCTTATAAAAACTAACGATATAAGGGAGGTATCAAAAAAATCTATTTGTTTTTTAAATACCGAGTAAGTTGTTTTCCTGAAAAAAAAGGATTTTTTAACTTGTTGATATACAGAGTTTAACCTAGTTTTAGATGATTTTTTTGTTTTAATTTTACTGTAACAAATTGCAATTTGTAGTAAAAATTAATTTAATCTTAAATTATTAAAACAATGAAAACTAATGAAAACACAAAAGATGCCATTATTAACGAAGGCACATCTGAAGAATCATTTGAAGGAGTTCAAACAAGTTCAGAAAATGAACTAAATAATGAAAATAATGAAGAAGCTACGTTAGATGATTACCAAGAAGTGAACAATGAAAGCGAGGCAAAATTAGGAGAAGACATTGATAGTGAAGATCCTTTTGAAGGAGGTAATTCAGAAGCAAATGAAACAGCTATTGAGAATGGTGAAGAAGATACTTTAGAGAAAATAGAGGGTTATGATTATTCGGTTGTTGACACAGAAGAAAGTAGTCAGCAAGATAACGAAAAAGGAGTTTTAAACGCATACTATGGGAGTTATGGTGATGCTGATCTTGCTGAATTATTGCGCACTGAAAGTGGTCAAAAAATGATCCAAGAAGTTGTTATTGGTAAGGATGATCGTAAAAAAATAAATGGAACTACAAAATATCCTTGGAGAGCCATTTGTTCTTTAAAAATCAAAGCCAAAGATGGCACAAATTGGATAGGTACAGGTTTTTTAATAGGACCGAGAACCGTTATTACTGCTGGACATGTTGTGTATATGCACAAACATGGCGGTTGGGCAAAAAGCATAGAAGTAATTCCTGGGCGAAATGGTTCAAGTAAACCCTATGGTTCTTGTAAATCAAGTCACCTTCATTCAGTTAAAGGATGGACAAATAGCAAAAAAAGAAGCAACGATTATGGTGCTATAATATTACCTAAAAATTGTAAATTAGGGAACACAGTGGGATATTTTGGTTATGCAAATTATAGTTTTTTTAGTTTACTAGGTTTAAAGGTAAATTTATCTGGATACCCAGGAGATAAGCCAAGTGGTACGCAATGGTGGCATTGTAGAAGAATTAAATTGGTAACTCCAAGAACATTGATATATAATATTGATTCTGCGGGAGGACAAAGTGGTTCTCCAGTTTGGAAGTATAAAAACGGAAAACGTTATGTAGTATGTATTCATACAAATGGTTCTTCACTTGGAAATTCAGCAACTAGAATAACTTCTGCGGTTTTCAAAAACCTTAAAAACTGGAAAAATAAGTATAAGTAGAATACTTTTTAATTAAAATTGAGACTGTTTAAAAAGAAAGCAAATTAAATATATTAATATTCAGTTAGTGTATTTATATCCAAGTTTTAGACAGTCTTAAATTTTTTTTAAATCTTACAATTATGAATAGTATTACTGGAAAAATTATTGATAAATTATCAGAATTGCCTGTTTATGAAGCTGTCGTTTTACTTAAAAAAACCAATTCTTCAACAATAGATATTGCTCAACTAAGCAATGTAAATGGGGAATTTAAATGGTTAGAGGTAGAAGTTGGAAAATATTCACTTAAAATAGTTACAGAGAAATACAAAACACAAACACTTTATTTTAAATGTGAAATGAATAGTACAATAGATCTTGTTATTTTATTAGAAAAGAATTAGGTTTAATTTATTTTATAATTATAAAACTGCAGGTCATTATATCTAATTAAGAGGAGTGCTAAAATGTCTATTTGACATAATATTAATTATAGTACATTTTGCATTGTGTCAGTAAAATGGCAAATACCGTGTATTTAACATAATTGTAATTATAGCGACACGCCAGTGTTCTATATCGTCAATAATTATGTTTAAAGAGATTTGAGTTTATATAAAAAATTGATTATTCTATACAATGCCCCATTAATTTATTTCTAAGCGATTCTCAGCGATTGGAATTTGTAGTATTATATACAGATTTACTATTTTATAAATCTGTGTTCTTGGTTACAAGTTTTAAAATAGTTTTTTAGAGAATACAATATTTTCATATGATTTTCCATTGACAATAAAATTTAATTCACCAACGTTTTTATAT
>JADGEA010000007.1 GCA_016744615.1 Flavobacteriaceae bacterium | reverse complement strand
TGGTTTAGGATTTATCGGTTCGCACACTGTTGTGGAATTGCAAAATGAAGGATTTGATGTAGTTATCATCGATGATCTTTCTAATTCGAAAATTGAAGTCTTAGATGGAATAACTTCCATTACCGGAATCAAACCTTACTATGTTAAACTCGATTTAAAAGAAAAATTTAAAGTAATTGATTTCTTTAAAAATCATAAAGTTGATGGAGTGATTCATTTTGCAGCATCAAAAGCAGTAGGAGAAAGTGTTGAAAAACCATTGAAATATTATGAAAATAATATTGCTACTTTGATATATGTATTACAAGAAATGAATAAAAATAAAGTCAATAACTTTATTTTCAGCTCTTCATGTACGGTTTATGGTCAGGCCGATGAATTACCTATTACTGAAAATGCCCCAATCAAACCTGCTGAATCTCCTTACGGGAATACCAAACAAATGGGAGAAGAAATCATTTTTGATGCTACAAAAACGATTGACCTACAAGCTATTGCATTGCGATATTTTAATCCAATAGGAGCACATAAAAGTGTAAAAATTGGAGAATTACCAATTGGCGTTCCTCAAAATTTAATACCTTTTGTTACCCAAACCGGAGCAGGAATCAGAAAAGAATTATCTGTTTTTGGTGACGATTACCCAACTCCAGACGGAACAGCAGTAAGGGATTATATACATGTTGTAGATCTTGCAAAAGCACATATTGCCGCTTTAAGAAGGTTACTTAGTGGTGAAAACGAAGAAAATATGGAATTTTTTAATGTGGGAACCGGCAAGGGAAGTTCTGTTTTAGATGTGATTAAAGCCTTTGAAAAGGTGAGTGATAAAAAATTGAATTATAAAATTGTAGATAGAAGAGAAGGAGATATCACATCTGCTTACGCCGATACCAAAAAAGCAAACGAAGTACTAGGCTGGAAATCTACTCTAAACCTGGAAGATGCTTTAGCATCTGCATGGAAATGGCAGTTACAGCAGTCTTAAAAACACAATAACAAAGAAAAGTGTCATTCCTGCGAAAGCAGTAATATCAAAATGCAATCCATAAGAAAAATGAAAAGTATATTAATCACTGGGGGTGCCGGATTTATCGGTTCTCATGTAGTCCGTTTATTTATAGAAAAGTATCCAGATTATCAAATCTATAATTTAGATGCATTGACCTATGCAGGTAATCTTGAAAATATTAAGGATCTTGAAAATACCTCTAACTATACTTTTATCAAAGGAGACATCAAAGATATTCCGTTTATCAATTCGATTTTTGACAAATATAAATTTGATGCTGTGATCCATTTGGCTGCAGAAAGCCATGTTGACAGATCTATCACAAATCCTAATGATTTTATTGAAACCAATGTTTTGGGAACAGCCAATTTGTTGAATGCTTTTCGCGGCATCTGGCAAGATAATTATAATGGTAAATTATTTTATCATGTTTCTACAGATGAGGTTTACGGTTCACTTGGGAAAACGGGATTATTTTTGGAAACTACACCTTATGATCCACAATCGCCTTATGCAGCTTCTAAAGCATCGTCAGACCATATGGTAAGAGCTTACGGTAACACCTATGGTTTACCTTTTAAAATTAGTAATTGTTCCAATAATTATGGAGCAAATCAGTTTCCTGAAAAATTGATTCCTCTTTTTATCCATAACATTAAAAATAACAAACCTTTACCGGTTTACGGTGATGGAAACTATACACGTGACTGGTTATATGTAATTGACCATGCTATTGCTATTGATGAAATACTCCATAAAGGAAAAGAAGGAGACACATATAATATTGGTGGTTTTAATGAATGGACCAATTTGAATTTAATCCATCTTTTATGCAAACAAATGGATAAGAAACTGGGTCGAGAAGAAGGTAGTTCGGCAAAACTGATTACTTACGTAAAAGACAGAGCTGGACACGACAGAAGATATGCCATTGATGCCAATAAACTGAATAAAGAGCTCAGATGGAAACCAACCGTTACATTTGAAGAAGGTCTAGCTAAAACACTGGACTGGTATTTAGAAAATGAAAAATGGCTAGATAATGTTACTTCAGGAACTTATCAGGAGTATTATAAAAAAATGTATGGGTAGTTTTCTTTAAAAACCTATAAATCAAACTTATACTTTACACCTCCAAAAACTTGGAATCCTTGTACTTTAAAGTTGGTGTATTCCTGATAATTACTATTTAAAATATTGTTCAAATTCACAAAAAAGGAGAACTTATCATTCAAATTGTACAATCCGTTTATATTGATATCAAAATAGGATTTGTTGGTAATACGCATAATAGAATAGGGGTCTTCAATAATCAGATCATCTTTTCTATCACTTGCAAAAAATAAATCTGCTCCTACATTCCATTTTTTACGGGTATATTTTGTGATCAACGTAGCTTTTATCATAGGTAAATTCCATGCTTCTGCCTGTATGTCAAGATTATATGAATTAAACTCAAAATTACCTCCAAATTTAAACTCTTTGCTCCAGTCTACAATCACTTCCCCTTCTACTCTTATGGTATTTACATCATCATAAACAACCTGAAATGAATTACCGGCTTCATAACCTTTTTCAACATCTTCCGTTCCATTCGTTTTTGAAGGGTTTAACTTAAATAAAGCTTTATTTTGTTCGCTTCCATAAGCAGCTTTAATATTAAAACGAATATTACTCAATGCCAATCCTTTTATACCTATGTACGCATTGTATTGCTCACTCGTTCTTTCCATATTTAAAGTTGGCGAAACAAATGGATTTTCTTTAACAAAATCTTTATATGTATTTTGTGTTAAATCACCGATTGCCCCGGCATATGCAATAAATGATTGTCCGCTTATATTATAAGACGCAGTAACATTTGGATAAGCATAAAACTTACTTCCAACATCAGAATTTGTCATACTGTAATATAATTTAGCTCCAAGGTTTAGAGAAATATTTTCACGCAATATTTCAAAATTCGGACTAAATCCTACATTGAAAAAAGTATAATTTATATCGTTATCTTTAGCATAATTATGTTCAAATTTTCCGTTTAAAAATTCAAGTGAAATTACAGAGTACATCAATTCTCTCCCGATAGGAAAATCAACTGTTCCACTTAAAATTCCGTAATTCTCTATGCTTTTTTCACTATCTGTAAATCTGTTAATATTGATATTTCCTTTATGAACCAAAGCGTCAAAAAATTCAATATCTCCCCCAAAATAAACATCGGTATAGGCTTGTTTCTCATCAATAGATTTTAATGCGTTGTTTGTGAATTTGAGCTCATCCGATAAGCCATACCAGTTAGTTGCCAAACGATTAAACCCGGCATTTGCCTGCCATTCAAAATATCGCTCGGTTTGTTTATAGTAGAGATCAGTGCCAAATTTTAAAAAACTGTCATCTAATTGAACGCCCTCAATACCTCCACCTGAAGAATGGAAATTCACAAACCCTCCAAAATCATTGTAATTAGAAGTGTTGCTATGTGCAAATAACTCTACAATTGGTGTACTATAATTACCATATCCAAAAGATGCATAATTTTGATAAAAACGCTCCTTTGGTTCTTTTTGAATGGCTCTTGCCTTGCCCTTTGCAGGGATGAAAGTAGACGCAACCGGTACTGATTTCAATGTATAATTCAACTCTATTTTAGAATTAATATCTGAAGTATCTATCTTTGGCTGGGTATTTATTTTAAAAGCATCTGATACCGTTGGAGCAAAGGATTTTACTACTGTGATCTCTTCTGTCTCTAACTTACCTTTTTTCTTCTTTTGAGAAAAAGAAAGTGTACTGATGAATACTATTATACCTAAAATTAAATATTTTTTCATTATTTTTTTATAGCAATTAAGGATTATTTTCAATAATTACTGAAGAATTTGTTTTAGCTTCTTTCTTTTTTATTTTGTTTAACTCTACCTTGGCTTCATCAACAATATCGTTATAATCTGAAAATTTTGAGATCACACTCTCCAAAATATACGTCGCCTGATAGGCGTCTTCCAGTTCATAAAAGTTTTTAGCCATAATAATCAATCCTTTTCCACCCCAATATTTATAGGTTGAAAAATCTGCAGCTAATTTTTGAACAGATTGGTTTGAAAGCTTGTAATTTCCTTCCTCACTTTTAAAATAAGCATCATAATAAATGGCTTCTGCCTTTAATTCTCCTGAAGCTGAATTTTCAACTAATTTAAAATACTCCTGTGCTTTATCAAAATCTTGTGTTTCAAAAGCCGATCTTGCAATGATGATCTTGGCATCCGATATTATTTTTGGATCAATCTTTTCAATTTTCATTATTAATTCTGCGTAATCAACCGCTTTTGAATAATTCTTCAAAGCATAATTTCCTTTCATCAAATTACTTTGGGCAAAAATTAAATTTTGTTCATTATCTGTTAGAGCTTCTAGTTCCTTCAATAATGGTAAGGCTTTTTCCCAATTATCCTTTTCTAGGTAATTCTGAGCTACCCTTACCAAAGATCTACTTGAAAAGTCATTTTTTCCATTATCAAGAATGAATTGATAATGAGGTTGTGCTTTTTTAACTTCTTTTGTTTGGGTATAGGATTCTGCTAAATAGAAATTTGCTGTTAATGCATGAATCCCTTTTGGAAATCGTTTAAGGTATTTTTGAAATGCTTCAACAGATTTACTGTAATTGTTGCTTAAGTAAAAATGTTCTGCCGAAGCAAACATGGTATCATCTAATTCAGAATTGGTAATATTTGCAAAATCAACATTCTTTATCAAAGTCTCAAACTCATCTACTTTGCCCATTTCAATATAGATCTGTTTTGCATTTGCTATTGCTTCTCTCGCCTCATCCGTGGCCGGATAATCTTTAATCACAGATTTATACTTGCTTAAAGCTTTTTCATTTTGGTCATTATTATAATAAACAAGACCCTGTTTTACTAAAGATTTTGGTACATAAGAACTCATTCTGTAATGCTTTACAACATTATCGTAAGCTTCCAGAGCTTTAGCTGTTTCATTTTTCTTCACATAAGAATTTCCCAACTCGTAAAAAGCATTATCACGTAAAGTTGATTTTAAATTAACTTCTGTAAATGCCAAAAGAGAACTGATTTTCTTATCATTATCTCCCATAAGACCCTGACACATAGAAATTTGAAATTGCGCATAATCTACATCAATATCATTAGCGTCAACAGCCTTTTGATATGGAGGAATTGCTTTATAATAATTACTTAAAGCAAAATAACAATCACCTAATCGGATATAACTATCAACTAGTTGCTGTTTCTTTTTTGGATCTGAATTGATATATGCATCAAAATGCCCACCTGCCTTGTTATAATCTTTTAACTTAAAATAGGTATAAGCAAGATTGTAATGAACCCATTCATTTTCCTCAACCTTATCTGTTTCTGTAGAAATTGTAAAACTTTCGAAATCAGACAAAGCATCATCATAATTATCTAATCTGTAATTTGATTCTGCTTTCCAAAATAAAGCTTTTGATTTGTAGTTTGAAAGAGGAGTTGATTTTAATGATAAATTAAAATTATGAATAGCCTTTTCATAACTTTCATTATTAAATAACTGAATACCATATAAATATGTAACTTTTTCATAAGTTTCTAAATCTTTAAACTCTTTATTGTTTTCAAGATAATTTACCGCTCCACCTAAATCATTTGATGTAATAAAAGCACTTATCAGCAATTCATTAATAATTTTTTTATCAATTTCATCTGGGTAAGCACTAATATACTCCTGAATTACATCTGTTGCTTTTTTGTATGGATTTCCAATTTCATAGCTCAATTTAGCATAATTCAACCAGGCATCTTTTTTGATCTCCACATCAAAATCCATTTGTTTGGTATTTCGAAAAGCGTTCAATGCCTCCTGTTTTCTATTATCCTTTAAATAGCATTCTGCAAGGTGATAATATGCATTTTGTGACACGGCATTTTTCCCATCAATGATCTTAGTAAACCATTGCATTGCATTATTATAGTCTTCCTGAAGAAAATAAGTATAACCCAGTTGATAATAATCTGTATTATTCCATTTTCCCCTTTTCCCTTTATATGCCCTTAAATACGGAATGGCCTTTTCATATTCCTTTAGGTTAAAATAACTTTCACCAATTATTTTTGACAGTTCTGATTTTTGAATACCATTTGACTTTTTCAACAATGGTAATCCGGTATCAATAGCCTCCTGAAATTTTCCTGTTTTAAACTTTATATTCACTAAAAAATAGTCAATATCCTTATCGGATCTATTTTTTGAGGCTGCCTCACTTAAATATTTATCTGCCTCAGCAAAATCATCATCTTTATAGGCCATAAAACCATAATAATATTTTGCTTGAGAACCATATTTTGGAGAGTCTAACAATTCTGAAAAATATTTTTTTGCATTGGTATAACTTCCAACTGCATAAAGACTATAAGCTTTATTAAAAATAAATTCCTCTTTGTTGTATGAAGACAGTTTCGAATTATCAACCTTTGCATACCATTTTAAAGCATAAGCATATTTTCCGTTTTTAAAATAATAATCACTAACCTCTAAATATGCATTATTTCTTTTGGTACTTGTTGGATATTTTTCAAAAAAAGATTTCATTAATTCATCTCCATCCTTTTGACCTAGCCTAATGGCACAAAACGCTTCATAATAATAACAACTCGCCTTTGACTCAGAATCATCATTAAAACTGTTTTTGATTTTTTTAAAAAGTATTTGAGCTGCATTATAGTCTTTATTCAAATATAATTCGGAAGCATGGTTATAAACCACCAGATCATTAGTATAAATTTTTGACTGCTGGCCAAAACCGATATAGGATATGAATATAAATAATGTTATTAGAAACTTACGAATCTTCATTAATTGGATATATTTTAAATTACAAAAATAGCAATAACCTTAGTTTGCTTGGTGATTTATTCAATTATTTTTACTCTTCTATCAATTTTTTGACAAACTGATTGAAATCATCAACAAATTCTTCATAATAAATACCTGTTGCCGGTCCTAAAAAACCTGTATGGATTCTTCTTACCTTTCCTTTTTTATCAATAATTATAGTTGTTGGAAATGATACTACTTTATTTAGCATTGGTAATGATGCTGATGCTGATTTTACAGATGATGTTCCGGCAATTACAAAATCATAATTTGCATTTAGTTTATCTTTCATTATTTCAACTCTTTTCTTAGCATAGTCAAAATCATTCTTATTCTCATAAGTCAATCCAATAATTTCAACACCTTTATCACTGTTTTTCCTATACCAATCTGCCAAGAATACTGTTTCATCCATACAGTTTGGGCACCATGTTCCTAAAATTTGAAGAATCACAACCTTGTTCTTATATTTCTCATCGTTTAACGTAACCAGATTTCCATCAAGGTCAGGGAAAGAAAAATCTATTTTTTCATAACCTTCTTTTAAATAGGTCAATTCATTTGCATTAGGCATTTTTATAGAATCATTCCTTTTTGAGATAAATGTTTTATATCCTGCTTTACCTGACCAAAATTCACCATTTATTACAGAATCATTCACTTTTACAGCCTTGAATTTATAAATATGATTTCCATCAAATGAATATAAAAACATCGTGTCTTTTTTAGTATAGCCGTCTAAAAATCGGTAATCACCAGTTTTTAATAAAAATGTTCCGTTCAAGATATCATTTTTTGCCTCAAAAACACCAATTGCAAATGTTTCTTTGCCTTCGTTGGTTTTAAATGTAGTTTCCCAGGTTCCATCAAATTTATGATTGCTGTTTACGTTATCAAAACGTAATTTTTTGTTCAAAACCGCTTTAAAGGGCAAGACGTAATTTTTTGCATAATTCTTTGTATACGTACCCGTTATCAGGCTATCTTTTAGCTTTGCTTTTATAGAAATATCAAATATATGCATATCAAAAAATAAGGAATCACCATGCACATTTACCCCATCTATTAAAAACTTTTCTTTCCCGTTGATCAAATAAATAGTAAATACACCATCTTTTTTTAGAATTTCAAAATTAAAAGGAATCCTGTTATTCTGAGCCAGAATTTCGCCTCTCCACAAACCAGATTTCAATCCAGAATCAGGAATTTCTTCCTTGCATGAAAAAAGAAGAAGGAAAAAAATAAAACCAATGAATATATTTAGATTACGCATGTGATTGATAAAACATTCAAAAATAAAAATTATTAAGTAACAGATAGTTAAATATATTGTAAAATTTACAAGCAACTGAAAGAGATTTTGATTAAGATTTGTTAGGATAGTATTACTGTTAATCCCTTTTCAATATCATAATTATACTGTAAGTTTGTAATCTGCAATTTAATTTTCAAAATTATTATTCCATGCTTCAATTAAAAGATGCTTCCATTTTTCAAAGAGAAAATTTAATTTTATCAAATGTAAATTTGAATATTGAAAAAGGTGATTTTAATTATATTATTGGCAAAACAGGTAGTGGGAAAAGTAGTTTAATGAAAACTCTTTATGGAGATCTACCTTTACAAGAAGGATCAGGAAGTGTTGTTGGTTTTGATTTGAATAAGCTAAAGGAAAAGGAAATTCCATTTTTAAGAAGAAAACTGGGAATTGTTTTCCAGGATTTTAAACTTTTGAATGATCGATCGGTATATGAGAATTTATATTTTGTTTTAAAAGCTACCGGATGGAAGGGAAAAAATATAATAGATGCCAAGATTAATGATGTTCTTGATAAAGTTGCAATGAAAAGTAAAGGGTTTAAAATGCCCTATCAACTATCAGGTGGTGAGCAGCAAAGAATTGCAATTGCAAGGGCATTGTTGAATAATCCCGAAATGATATTAGCCGATGAGCCAACTGGTAATTTAGATCCAAAAACATCTATTGAGATCATGAATGTTTTAGAAGACATCAATAAAACCGGCATCACTATTTTGATGGCAACTCATGATTATGCTCTAATTTTAAAATTCCCTCATAAAACCATTAAATGTGAAGGAAATAAAGTTTTTGAAGTGGTATAAATTCTATTTAATTTAAAGCTATTATTGTTGAATCCTGTCATATCTATAGTTATACCATCCTTAAATGATTTAATAAATCTTAAAAAGATTGTTATATCGATTCAAAATCAAATTTATAAAAATTACGAAGTAATCATAATAGATGCTGTATCAACCGATGGAACTACCGATTATCTAAAAAAATTAAAAGCACCTTTTTATTGGGAATCAAATAAAGATAATGGAATTTATGATGCGATGAATAAAGGAATATTCAAAGCAAAAGGAAAATGGATTTTATTTCTTGGAACAGATGATCAATTATACGATAATAGTGTTTTGCAAGATATTCTTACCGAAAAATATTCCCCTGAAACGGGTATGATATTAGGAAATATTCAATACGGTTTTAACAATAAAGATACTTTTTGGATAAAAAGAAAAAAGGGAATTGTAAAACCCTTATGGTCAAATAATCTATGGATAAGAAACACCTTGCATCATCAAGGAATTTTATATAAAAAAGAGCTCATTAAAAATAATTATTTCTCCTTACAATATGATCGTCTTTCTGACTATGCTTTGAATTTAAAACTTTATAATAAAGGAGTCAATGTGATCATTGTTGATGGGATTATTTCCTTATGTGGAACAAAAGGAGTTAGTAAAAAATATGATTGGGATCTATATCAACAAGAAATAAATTTAAAGGTTGCAGAAAGCAAGATTTATTATAAACCACTTTTTACAATTTTAGGCTGGTTAAAATACAGCCTTAAAAACATAGAAAAGTTATTTTAAATAAGTGTAGATTTCTTTTATTTTTTCACTTTCTTTTCCCCAATTATATTTTTCAGATGCTTTTATTAGGTTTTGTTTCCATGCATATATACTATCATTATTTTGAAAAATAGTTTCAACCTGTTTTGCCAAGACCTTTGGATCATGACTATGCGTTATAAATCCAATATTGTTTTCAGAAACTATCTTCGCAACTTCAACTCTGTCACTCACAAAAAGAGGAATTTGAGCCTGAATATAATCAAACACCTTGTTTGGCAAACTAAATTCGTAATTTAAATTACTTCCCTTATCTAAAGAAAGCCCTAAATCAGCAATTTTGGTGAACTCCATCAGTTCATCGTAAGGCATTTTGTTTAGAATAATAACTTTCTTATTAAGTTTCCATTTGCCGACAAGAGGTTTTAACTGATGAAAAATATCACCACCACCAATAATATATAAAACAGTATTATTAAGGTATTTCATCATTTGAATAGCTTCTTCAGCCCCTCTGTCCATATTTATTCCTGAACCTTGAAGAATAAGCATTTTCTTTTCCCCTTTGATTCTTTTTGCCAATGCAGAATCAATATTTCTATTTCTTAATTTAGGGGCAATATTTCTGATAACCTTTACAGGAATTTTATACTTTTTACTGTAAATTTCTGCAATTTTATCATTTACCGTATAAACATTTTCTAGTTTAGGAAAAATATAATTTTCAATGACCAACCATACGCTACGAATTTTTGGTCTTGAGACTAACTCTTGAACTTCTGTAAATAATTCATGACTGTCATAAACAAGTTTTTTTGAAAACAATTTACTAATCAAATAATTGGGCAATAAGGTATCTAAATCGTTGGCAAGTAATACATCTTTTTTTAGAAAGAGTAATTTAAAAAATAGTCGAATATTATATTCTGCATAAAAAAAGAACTTTTTTTTATGCAGAAGTCTCATTCTAATGGTCTTGTAATTTCTGTTTAAAGGTAAGCTCTCCGGAAGTTTTCTTCCAATAAGGGTAATATCATATCCAATCATTTGCAAAGTTTCACATATTTTCTTTACTCGTTGGTCAGTTACCAGATCATTTGTGACAGAAACTATAATTCGTTGCAAAAAGAATAAATTTAAAATAATGGTAAAAATATTAAATATTATATTTGTTAACTGTTTAATTGAAGAAAATTATTTCTGAACAAAAACATGTGCAAAAATTATGAAATCAACCCCTCCAAACACCAAAAAATGGTATGCCATTTTTACCAAATCCAGATCTGAAAAAAAAGTTTATGAGCGTTTACTGGATGCTGATATTGAAGCCTTTCTACCCATTGTAAAAACAGTGAGACAATGGAGTGATAGAAAAAAAACAGTTTACCTACCTCTTATCCCTTCGTATGTTTTTATAAAGATGGAAGAAAAACTTCTTTATGATGCTTTAATAATACCCGGAGCTATTGGCGTATTGAAACATTTAAGAAAACCTGCCATTGTAAGAGAAGTTGAAATTGAAAACCTTAGAATATTAAGTAATAGTAAAGAAAAGTTTGAAATTTCAAGTGATATACAATTAATTAAGGGAGATGCCGTTGAAGTTACTAAGGGACCATTTATAGGCTTGATTGCTGTTTGTGAAAAAACAGGAAGCAATTACAGGGTCGTAGTTAAAATTGATTCTTTGGGAAGTGGTTTTACCGTAAACATCCCTATGAGTTTTCTTAGAAAAATAGATACTAAATAAAATATATAATAGATGAATTTAACAGTTGTTGGAACCGGATACGTAGGTTTAGTAACCGGAACTTGTTTTTCAGAAATGGGAAACAATGTTACTTGTATTGATATAGATACAAAAAAAATTGAAGATCTTAATAAAGGGATTATACCAATTTTTGAACCCGGACTGAAAAGTATGGTTCAAAAAAATGTGGATAATAAAAATTTATATTTCAGTACAACATTAAATGACGGTCTTAAAAATGCTGCTATTGTTTTTATAGCCGTAGGGACTCCTATGGGAGATGATGGCTCTGCCGATTTACAATATGTTTTGAGTGTTGCCAAACAAATCGGACAAGAAATGGAAAAACCTCTGATTATTGTTGATAAATCAACTGTGCCTGTTGGAACAGGAGACAAAGTAAGAGAAACCATACAAAAAGAGTTAGATACTAGAAATATAGCTATTGAATTTCATATTGTTTCCAATCCAGAATTTTTAAAGGAAGGTGCTGCTATTGAAGATTTTATGAAGCCAGATAGAATTGTAATTGGAGCAAATAGTGATGCTGCTATTGAAACAATGAAAGCTCTTTATTCTCCCTTTACTCATAACCATGACAGAATGATCACCATGGATATTCGCTCCGCTGAAATGACAAAATATGTTGCAAATGCAATGTTGGCAACTAAGATTTCATTTATGAATGAAATTGCTAATATTTGTGAATTGGTGGGTGCTGATGTAAATCAGGTGAGAATAGGAATTGGTTCAGATACCAGAATTGGTTATAGTTTTATTTATCCCGGAAGTGGATATGGAGGTTCCTGTTTTCCAAAAGATGTAAAAGCTTTAAAAAAAATAGCTGAAGAAAAAGGATATTACGCAAAATTAATCTCTTCTGTTGAAGACGTTAATAATAGTCAGAAACTAGTAATTGCTAATAAGGTAATTCGAAGATTTGGTGAAGATCTAACAGGTAAAACATTTGCTCTTTGGGGTCTAGCTTTTAAACCCGGAACTGATGATATGAGAGAGGCTCCAGCCATTTATATTGTTAAGGAATTGGTGAAAAGAGGTGCAAAAATAAAAGCATATGACCCAAAGGCTATGGAGGAAGCACAATCTTTTTATTTAAAAAACGTTAAAAACATTAAGTATTTCAAATCTAAGTATGAAACATTGCCAAATACAGATGCAATGATTTTATTAACCGAATGGAAAGAGTTCCGTTCACCGGATTTTGAAGAGCTAAAAACTCAAATGAATACTCCTATCATTTTTGATGGAAGAAATCAGTATTCCAATTTAAAGTTAGAAGAAAAAGGATTTGAATATTATCAAATTGGAGTTAAAAGTAATTGATTTACATTTAGTTCATTTTCTTATAAATTATTAATTATATTGCCATGCTTAATATTTTAAACCCTCAGTGTATGAAAAAATTTATTTATCTTTTTTTAAGTCTTGTTGTATTAACATCATGTGGTACAAAAGAAGACGTAGTTTATTTTAATGGAATTGATTCCAAGGATAATATTGTTGGAATTGATAGCTATATGCCCACTTATCATATAGATGATGAATTGATAATTGTTGTGAATGCAATTGATTCTGAGGCTGCAAGACCATTTAATCAAAATTCTGTTTCCTATTCAGATGATATTAGAATGTCTTATGGAAGAGAACGTATTCAATCCTATATTATTGATTCTGATGGAAATATCGATTTTCCAGTTCTAGGAACAATTAAAATTGCAGGGTTGAACCGTGATCAAGCTAAAAATATGCTTGTTGATGAATTAACAGATTATATTAAAAAACCAATTGTAAACATAAGAACTGTTAATTATAAAATTACTGTTTTGGGTGAGGTTAACAGACCTGGTACTTACACTGCTACGAATGAGAGAATTACTTTAATTGAAGCCTTGGGAATGGCAGGTGATTTGACCATTTATGGTGAAAGAGAAAATGTACTGGTAATTCATGATTATGACGGTAAAAAAACATATACAAGAGTAAATTTAAAATCACATGATTTATTTGAATCTCCTGTTTATTATTTAGCACAAAATGATGTTGTTTATGTTGAACCTAATAAAACAGCTGCAAGAGCGTCAAAAATTGGTGCAAGTACTAGTGTAATTATTGCCTCTATTGGAATATTAATTTCTGTGGCAACATTAATTGTTACGATAACAAATAACTAAATTCACTTACTTATAAAAAAGCTTATCCCTCCAATCAAATTGGAGGGATTTTTGTTTTATATAACCAGATTTAATATTTCTAAAAATCCAATTCATCAATTTCTTCAAGCGTATCAGGATTTACAACTACCATTTTAATTTCAGAACCTTTAATTGTAAAGAAACAAACCGCATTTTGTGTGGTAAAACCAGTTGTAAATGGTGTCCACGGCACATCTCTTTGGGCATAATATGGCGCTCCAGCTGCACCATTATTGATCTGATAGATCGTTCTTTTTAATTTAATCTTTTTTTCTGCATAATCTTCCGGGTAAATAATTGTTTTCGGACCAATTTCTGTTTTACAGTAATTGTGCTCATCTCCGGTAAGCAAACCAACAACCTTACTGCTTTTATTGATCATCAGATCCAGTAATTCATCGCGTCGTTCAATGATCCCCTTATCCACTTGTTTACCAGCAATCCAAGGTCTTGGCATGTTATTTCCTCCATACCACATATCATCCTCAATATGTGCACTATTAGGGAAAAATGGAGTGTGAATTGTAACAAATACATGATCAATATTTTTATCTTTTTCTAAGGTTTTTAAAGTGTTTTTTAACCATTTTAACTGATTATCCATTACATAACCATGTATATTCCCACCATTTATAGTCACGCTTCTCATTGATGGTGTATACCAGTAATTTGAATTTAAATTGATCATCGCTACATTATCATAGGTATAATAAAATACATTTTCATCATAAGGAGGGAAATCTATATTTGATCTGTCAGGGTCATATTTTGAATCGTCTTCACTTATTGGACCATTATGAGGGTTTGTAAAGACGGATGCAAACAATGTTTCACTTGAATTTGTTGCATAAGGAAAATTATCAATACGCAAATGGTACTTCCCTTCTTTATCTCTAAAAGATTTGTTATAAGCCTCATGGTTGCCCATATTCATAACAATATGATAGGAGTGGGCAAATGGTCCAATAGCGTTATTAAAGTTACGATATTGCAGTTGCATTTCACCAGCAACATTTTTATAGCCTCCAATAATATCACCCGTAATTTGTGCAAAAGCTATATTTTTTTGAGTACTAACCGCCATGATCTTTTTGATCATATATGCATTTGTACCGTTAAAACTTCTTTCTCCACCTCCTGCTCCACCTCTGGAATCACTGGTATATGCAAACACAAACTCTTTTCGACTTCCGGGTAATGGATCTGTTTTTAGAGAATAATATTGCTCCAGATCACCATATTTCAAAGTATAGGAATATTTTTTTTCCGGACTCAATCCATCAATTTTAATCTCATGAACCTTTGCTGCTTTTTTATCCTTAAAAACCTGATTGTTGATCATAATTGAACAAATGGATGATTCACTACTTACAAATGAAATAGTTACACCATCTGGTTTTAGCAAATTAATAAATGGCCCACTAACAATTGTATTCACAACCTGAAATGGTCCGTTACCGGAAAAACTAACCTTTCCATCATATAAAAAATTTCCATTTGAATTAATAATCCGGTAACCGATGGTGCCTTTTTTGGAATCTTCCCATCCTGTCATATCATAATTTCCTTTTAAGTATCTAAAATTAACCAAGGCTTTTCCATTTACAATTTTAGATGTTTTAGAGCGATAAACAGGTATAGGATATTTAGAATCCTTATAATGGATCAATCCAAAAACAAGTGTTCCGTTAAGATCCTCATCTTTAAAATTAAATTGAATACCTTCCTTTGCTCCTGTAGTAATATCTTCAAATGTATGAAGTACATTTTTAGTTGAACTTTTAGTTTCGAGTAATGTTACGCCATCTTTGTTCTTGGTAAATAAGTTACCTTCACTATCTATTTGAAAATTATGTAAAACTTTTGGAATAACTGTTTTCTGACTTTTAACAGCTATTGAAAATAAAACAAATACGATAAGAATAGAAATTTTTTTAAGATCTATATTATTTTTCATGGTTTTTTTATTGAATTTTTAGTATAATTTATAAACTTTATTTTTTATTTAAAAGCAGGAATTCCCGTGATGTCCATTCCTGTGATAAGCAAATGAATATCATGTGTACCTTCATAAGTAATAACCGATTCTAAATTCATCATATGTCGCATGATAGAATAATCACCAGTAATTCCCATTGCTCCAAGTATTTGTCTTGCTTCACGGGAAATTTTTAAAGCCATATCTACATTGTTTCTCTTTGCCATAGAAACCTGGGCAGAAGTTGCTCTATCTTCATTTTTTAAAACTCCTAAACGCCAGGTTAAAAACTGAGCTTTTGTAATTTCTGTAATCATTTCTGCTAATTTCTTTTGCTGCAATTGAAATGAAGCAATAGGTTTTCCAAATTGTATTCTTTCTTTGGCATAACGTAAAGCAGTATCATAACAATCCATTGCAGCACCAATTGCACCCCAAGCAATTCCATAACGGGCGGAATCTAAACAGGCAAGAGGCGCGCCTAACCCAGATTTATTTGGCAAAATATTCTCTTTTGGAACTTTAACATTATCAAAAATCAACTCACCGGTTGCCGATGCTCTTAATGACCATTTGTGATGTGTTTCAGGAGTTGAAAAACCTTCCATTCCACGTTCAACGATCAATCCATGAATTCTTCCTTCTTCATTTTTTGCCCAAACAACAGCAATATCAGCGAAAGGAGCATTGGATATCCAAAGTTTAGCACCATTCAACAAATAATGGTCCCCCATATCTTTAAATTTAGTTTCCATAGATCCGGGATCAGATCCATGATTTGGTTCGGTTAAACCGAAAGAACCTATAAATTCACCATTTGCCAGTTTTGGCAAATATTTTTGCCGCTGATCTTCATTACCAAATTTCCATATGGGATACATCACCAAAGAGGATTGCACAGAAGCGGTGGATCGAATTCCAGAATCCCCTCTCTCAAGTTCCTGCATGATTAAACCGTATGACATCTGATCTAATCCGGCACCTCCATATTCCTCTGGAATATATGACCCAAAAGCTCCAATTTCTGCCAACCCTTTCAATAATTGCTTAGGAAATTTTGCTTCTTGTGCTGCATCTTCTATGATGGGTGAAACCTCTCTTTTTACCCATTCACGAGCAGCATCCCTAACTAATTTGTGTTCTTCGGTTAAAAGATCATCTAATCCATAATAATCAGGAGCTTGAAATAAATCTTCGGACATAATATATTTAATTAAAAAAAGAACAAATTTACAATTAATGAACAGATTTATGTAGAATCAATACAAAAGAAAATAAAGCCATATGATGGAAAATTCGTGGTTCGCTAATTATTCATGTCAAATCATTACTTTTGTATCAATGCAGCAAACGTTTAAAAAGCAAGAAAAACTTAAAAAAAGTAAATTAATTGAAAAATTATTTACTCAGGGTAAGTCACTTACAGAATTTCCTATTAAGTTGATCTATTTAGAAATAGGCCATAAATCACCCTACAAAATCCAAGCTGGAGTTACAGTTTCAAAGCGAAACTTTAAAAATGCTGTTAATCGCAACAGAATCAAAAGATTGCTAAGAGAAGTTTACCGAAAAAATAAATATGTGATTTATGAATCAGAAAATACTAAAAAACATATATTTATGTTTATATATTTGGGTAAAACGGAGTTTGATTATCATGTTTTGGAAGACAAAATGAAATTACTTCTTCAAAAGTTTATTCTCAAAAATAAGTAAACGATGACAAAATTAAAAAAAGGCATATTAATTCTTCTATCTGTTTTGGTAGGGTCTGTAATATTTGCATTCAGAACAGATTATTTTGAAGTGGCAAAACAAATGGAGATCTATACTACTATGTTTAAAGAAATCAATATGTATTATATTGATGAAATTAATCCAGCAAAATTAACAGATACCGCAATCAAAAATATGTTAAATGATTTAGATCCTTATACTAAATTCTACGATGAACAAGGCGTAGAAGATGTAAAGATTAACTCTTCAGGTGAATATAGTGGTATTGGTGCTCAATCCAATTATTATGATGGCAAATTGATTATTATTGAGTTGTTTAATGGTTATTCTGCTGATATAGCAGGAGTAAAAGTTGGTGATCAAATTATTAAAATTGACAATATTCTTGTTGAAGATTATAACGGTAAACAGGTATCCACTCTTTTAAAAGGAAGTCCGAATACAAGTGTTGACCTCATCATAAAACGACAAGAAAAGCTGTTAAATTTTAGTGTAAAAAGAGAAAAAATCAAAGTAAATCCTGTGCCTCATTATCAATTGATGGATAATGAAATTGGTTATATCGCTTTGGATCGATTTAATGATAAAGCAACTTCTTCTATAAAAGAAGCATTTGTCGAATTGAAATCAAGTGGTATGAACAAGTTAATTTTAGATCTGAGAGGAAATCCGGGAGGATTATTAAATGAAGCGATCAATACTACTAATCTATTTGTTCCAAAAAATGAGGTAGTTGTTAAAACTGTGGCAAAAGTTAAAAAATGGAGTGAAACCTATAGAACCAAAAATGAACCAATGGATCTTGAAATTCCAATTGTAGTTTTGATCGATGGTAATTCGGCTTCGGCAGCAGAAATTGTTGCAGGATCTTTACAGGATCTAGACAGAGCAGTAATTTTAGGCACACGATCATTTGGAAAAGGATTGGTGCAACGCTATAGAAATTTAACCTATGGAACCAAACTTAAATTAACCATTTCAAAATATTATACTCCAAGCGGAAGAAATATTCAGGAGCTGGATTACACCAATAAAAATGGAAATTCAATTCCGAAATTCTCTGATAAAAAAAGAAATGCCTTCAAAACAAAAAATGGAAGAACAGTTTATGATGGAGGAGGTATTGCCCCTGATATTAAAATTGATAGATCAGAAAGAACTGATGTTACCAAAGCACTTTACAAATCAGATGCAATTTTTAATTACGCTTCCAATTATTATTTTAAGCATCAAACCATTACACAACCTGAAAAATATATTTTTAGTGATGCCGATTATCACAATTTCTTAAATTTTATAAAACAAAACAAAACGAATTTTAAAACATTAAGTGAAAAGAAATTTGAATCTGCATTTAAAACTGCAAAAAATGAGAATCTATCAAATGCAATTCAAACCACTTTTCAAAACTTGACGGATCAACTTGAAGTTCAAAAAATAGAAGCTCTCAATAAAAATAAAGGAGAAATAATAGAGCATATCACTGATGAGATTCT
The DNA here is from genome assembly GCA_016744615.1 of Flavobacteriaceae bacterium. Taxonomy (GTDB): domain Bacteria; phylum Bacteroidota; class Bacteroidia; order Flavobacteriales; family Flavobacteriaceae; genus Lutimonas. Next base: position 24,169 of record JADGEA010000007.1, on the reverse strand, counting down.
TAATCGATATTATTTTAAAAAAGGAGAATATCAAAATCATATTGCCTTTAATAAATCAATTAATGAAGCCATCAAAGTATTAAACAACAAAGAAAACTATAACCAGATACTTAAAAATGACTGATATAAAACAATCAAAATCTCAGGAATCATCTAATGCTATTGAAAGAATTTACATTACCATGCGCCATTTGTTTAACCGTGGTTTTTATAAACCAATGGGTGTTTCGGGTAAAACCTTACGGGAAGCTCTTTTAACCTTACAGCCCGAAATTTATGGTTCTATAGCTGGTGATAAAACTGAATTAGACGGACTTTTATATATCATTGATCGTTTACCAGAAGGAATTACGGAATGTAGATTTATTAATTTAACGGCAGACGAAGGTTTTACAAATTCACATTTTAAGTCGATTATTCCTGCAAAACGAAGAAGAAATTGTTATCGAATAGATAAAGATCAAATGAATATTGAGATAACAAGAGGCAGGTCTGATGTTTATGATGTTTTAACACACCTAACTTTTCTATATATTGAATCTCATAAAATTGCTAGTAAAGTTTTATTAAATGATGAAGGTAAAGTAATTAGAGAATGGACTCATTTAGAAAATACCGTATTACAAAACAAAAAACTGGATCATAAAGAAAAAGAAGTACTATTCTCTTATTTAAGTAACATTTTAGGAAGACCTTTTAGTGAAATTCAGATTGTATTTAAACAATTTGCAACCACAAAAATTCCAAACCGGTTTTTTGAAATAGTTTACTGGATGGGTAAACTTGCAATCAACGAAATTATTTCTGATCAAAAACATATGATCACCTTTAGTTCAATTTTAAGAGAAAGAATAGGACACCATATTTACGGTGATCTCTGGGCAACAAATATCAAAGAAAAATTAGTTGAATGTGGATTACACAAACGAAATATACATATTATAAGTGCAAACATGCATAGTGTAATGAATTCACTTTACGCAGCTTATTCACTTCCTAAAGAAAGTCAAAATCATCAGGGATTGGCCTTATATGAATTAATGAGTAAGGAAGAAAATGATAAATTAAGAAAAATTGTTAAGAATACTGCTTCAAAAAATGGACTTATTTATTTAAGAGATCATTCAGGTACTAATATCAATGTCCAAATTATTGACACCGAAAAGATCGATTTTGATAAAACAATTTATACGCCTTCTGAAAATGAAGAGAGTCCTCCAGTTATCATTGTAATGGACTATGCTTTTGGAGAACAGGCATATGAAACTATGGATGAATTGCTAAAACCATTAGACACAGATGATGGAGGGAAAATTTACTTTAATATTTCTTCTATTTCTATCATGGGAAAAGCTGGTATCTTACAAGGTGGAAAAGGTGATTTAATGATCCCAAATGCACATGTTTTTGAAGGTACTGCAGATAATTATCCTTTTAAAAATGACTTAAAGAAAGATGATTTTAGAGGTGTTGATTTGGGTGTATTTAAAGGAACAATGGTATCTGTATTAGGTACTTCACTGCAAAATAAAGATCTGTTAGAATTCTTTAAATCCTCCACTTGGAAAGTTATTGGTTTAGAAATGGAAGGAGCTCATTATCAAAAAGCAATTCAGGCAGCATCAAAAATCAGAGGGAATATTAGTAAAAATGTAAAAGTGAGATATGCTTATTATGCGTCTGATAATCCTTTAGAAACAGGTAGTACACTTGCTTCAGGTGCTCTCGGAACTACTGGTGTAAAACCAACTTATACCATCACAGAAAAGATTTTAGAGAAAATTTTATAAGTTTCATTATTTAAAATCTGAAATTTAAAAATCAACGGCTATTTTTATCTTATTTTTGTACAAATTCAAAAAATAGATAAAAATCAGATTATGAATATACTTATTTTAGGGTCAGGAGGAAGAGAATGTACTTTGGCATGGAAATTAGCACAAAGTAACAAAATAAAAAACCTTTTTATTGCTCCGGGTAATGCAGGTACTTCCGACTATGGAGAAAATTTAGATTTAAATCCAAATGATTTTGAAGCAGTAAAAAAAGAAGTTTTAGAACACAATATCCAAATGGTAATTGTTGGTCCTGAAGACCCTTTGGTGAACGGAATTCATGATTTTTTCTTATCAGATGATGCACTGAAAAATATTCCTGTTATTGGTCCACAAAAATATGCAGCACAGTTAGAGGGAAGTAAAGAGTTTGCCAAAAAGTTTATGTACAGGCATAATATTCCTACAGCAAAATATAAAAGTTTTACTGTGGAAACCTTAGAAAAAGGATTTGATTTTTTAGAGACTTTGGATGCGCCTTATGTTTTAAAAGCAGATGGTTTGGCAGCAGGTAAAGGCGTTTTGATCTTAAATGATTTACAAGAAGCAAAAGATGAACTTAAAGAAATGCTTACCAATAAAAAGTTTGGTGATGCTAGTACAAAGGTGGTTATAGAAGAATTCTTAGACGGAATTGAAATGAGTACATTTGTTTTGACCGATGGTAAAAACTATGTGATCTTACCAAATGCCAAAGATTATAAACGAATTGGAGAAGGTGATAAGGGACTGAATACCGGTGGTATGGGAGCTATTTCTCCGGTACCTTTTGCAGATAAAGAATTTTTAAATAAAGTTGAGGAAAGAATTATCAAACCAACCATTAACGGATTCAAAAAAGACAATATTTCTTATGTTGGTTTTGTATTTATCGGTTTGATCAAAGTAAATAATGAACCACTGGTAATTGAATATAATGTGAGAATGGGTGATCCGGAAACAGAAGTGGTTATACCAAGAATTAAATCAGATCTGACAGATCTTTTTATCGCTACTGCGGAAAAGAAATTAGATACGTTCAAACTGGAAGTTGACGAGAGATCAGCAACTACTATAATGTTGGTTTCTGGTGGCTATCCGGAAGCTTATGAAAAAAATAAGGAAATATCAGGATTAGATAGTGTTGAAGATTCCATTGTTTTTCATGCCGGAACAACTTTAAAAAATGATAAAGTTGTAAGTAGCGGAGGTAGGGTTTTGGCCATTACTTCATACGGTGAAGATTTCAAACAGGCATTGACTCAATCATATAAAAATATTGAAAAAATCAAATTTGATCAAATGAATTACCGTACAGATATTGGGTTTGATTTGTAAGCTTTTCAGACCTAAAACTTATTAAGAAACGGGATTGATATCCTCCCAAAACTCACTATAGAAATTGGTGGTTTCTAATAGTTTTTGATGATTACCACTTGAAGTTATATTACCCTCTTCTAAAACATAAATTCTATCTGCCATATTTTTTAAGGTATGTAACCTATGAGATATAAATAGTACAGCAATATCATTTTTTAGTTTTGATAATAAATTTATGGTAAATTTTTCCGTATTCCTGTCCATTGCGGAAGTGGCTTCGTCCAAAATCAAAAACTGTGGTTTTTTATATAAAACTCTTGCTAAGGCTATAATTTGTTTTTGACCACCAGAAAGATTAATACCTTCTTCACCCAATAATGTTGTATAACCTTGTGGTAATTGGGTTATAAATTTTTCAAAACCATTTTCTTGACAGAATTTTATAACATCTTCGGGCTTGTTTTGGCTACCTAATAAAATATTGTCCAATACGTTACCGCTAAAAATATCAATTTCCTGTGGTATTACACCTACAATGTTTCTCCAATCTTCAGTTACTATTTCTGGTAATGCTAATTCATTATTAATAGTAATACTTCCATTTTCAAAAGGGTAAAACTGTTGAATAATTTGCCCCAAAGTACTTTTACCGCTACCGCTTTCTCCCACAACTGCAATAAACTCACTTCTATTGATTTCAATATTGATATTTTTTAGTAATTGGCTTCGCCCTACAAAACGGAAGGAGAGGTTTTTAATTTCCAAAGATTTAAAGCTGTCTATTTGTAATGTGCCTTGATTTTCTTTACCAATAGAGGCAAATTCAAACATCCTGTTAAAGGCAATTTTTGCTTCATTAATTGGTATAGCAATTAATGCTAAACTGGTAATTGAGGGCAATAAAGAGCCTGCAATACCTAAAACTGCCATTAATTCACCTAAGGTCATTAATTTTTCATAAACTAAATAAGAAGTATATGATAATATAGCTATTAAAAACAGCACGCCTGCAATACCCGAAAATAAAGCCAAACGAATATTTATTTTACTTAAATCAAATATTTTATTTTGAAAATTCCCATAAATGACTTGGTTTATCTTTTGAAATAAAGATTGTCTATTAAAATTTTTAATGGTTGAAATCCCGTTCATTGAAGTAATATAATTACTTTCGTTATGAGCATAGCTTTGCATTACTTCTTTTTGTGCCTTAATAATTTTAGTATTAAAGCTGTATACAATTATAAAATAAATAGGTAAACTCACTAAAGCGATAATGCCTATTTTCCATGAATAATAAAACAAAAACCCGAATGAAACCAAGGTAACCAAACTATCTATTACAAAATTACTGGCTATATGTTTTATAACACGCTGTATCCTACTAGTATCGTTTAAACGGGCAACCAATTCACCAATTTTTCTTGTATCAAAAAAAGGTTTTGGTAAATGTAATAGGGAGTTGTAAAACTTGTCAATAATTCTATTATTAAAATCTTTTGATTGTTTGATTAAAAAGAATTCTCTTAATGTAGAAAAACCTACTCTAACTAATAATAAAAAAGCTAATAAACCAATACCTGTAATGAGTTTGGTGCTGTTTTGAGAAGGTAAAATATCATCAATTAGTTTTTGTGAAAATATTGCCATTGCCATACCTAATAATGCTACAACAATACCAATAACTAAACTAATACTCAATAATTGATAATCTTCTTTTAACAACTTTATAAACCATTGTTTTTTAGATTTTTTAGTTTCAGTAGCAGTAACAAAATTTTTATTAGGTGTTAAGGTTAAACAGGTTTTTGACACCCAAATTTTCTCTAAAGCTAATTTGGTATAGGTTGTAATACCTTTTGCAGGGTCACCAATAATAAATTTGCCATTTTCATAAGCATAACATACTAAATAATGTTGTAAGCGTTCATCAATAATAACATGTAAAATTAATGGTTCACCATGGTCAATTAATGCCTGTATATCTGCTTCATTACCACTTGCTGTAAAACCTAAATTATTAGCAGCTTGAAATAAACCCAACAAGGTAGTACCTTGACGTGTAGTACCGCTTAATTCGCGTAATTTTTCTAAGGTATTATTACCTTTATAATACTGAATTACTGATAATAAACAGGCAACACCACAGTCTGATTGATCATGTTGTAATACTAGGGATTTGTTGAGTAATTTTTTTAACACAGATTTTACTAATTTTTACGGGTTATTTAGTTTCTTCCCTTTGGGAAGACGGAAGACGGGAAAGTATATTCTCAATTTTAGTAGCGCCTTTAAATTTTTTTATTAGTTGGTTATCTTTTGAGTATAACAACATAAACGGAATACTATTGGCATCAAATATCTCGGAGAATTCTAATTTTTTATCTTCTAAAAAAATGATATTTTCTTTATTTGTGAAATTGTACTTTTCTGCAAATGCTTTTATCCCTTTTACATTTTCAAATGATATAAATACAATTTGTACTTTCTTTAATTTTTCTAATTGTTCTTGAATTTGTTTGGCTTCTGCATGGCAAAAATCACAATCACTATTAAAATAGATAAACAGTTTGGGTAATATGGCATTCACATCATTTTGATTAAATTGCTCACCGCTTAGTGTTTTAAACAAAAACTTTGGAATGGTTTGAATACGCTCTGCAACTTCATTTTTATGATTAATTTTTGTGCTAATGCTATAGCCCAAAAAGCCTATAATAGTTATAAGGATTATAGCAATTATTATTTTTAATTTTTTTTTCATAACCCTGTCATTCCCACACAGGTGGGAATCTTATAAAATTTTATTAAAATCACCTTTTATTAAAATCACTCATCCTTCCCTTTAGTAAGGATTTAACTCATATTCAATGTTAAAAACATGACCAAACCCAACCAAATAACCAAACCAGTACCATAACTCACTGCTGTAATTTCAAAGCTTTTCCAAAACTTATTTTGTAATAGTTTATACATACCATATACCAATACAAAAAAGTAGGCAATCTCAAATAAATTAATTGTTTGTAAAGGATAAACCAACCAAGGTTGTATTTTTTCTAGATCTAAAAAGTTGATATAACTAAGTGGGTAATATTGCTGTAAGTCTTGTAAAGTAAATTCTGTTTTTATAAAATAAAAATAACCAAATTTAAAATAGCCTACCAGTACCAAAACAAACTCCCCAATTAATGCAACTCTAAAAAAGCGTTTAAAGGCTATTTTATGCTCCATATCATAAAAAAATACCCCAATACTTAAACATAAAGCTACCAAACTGCTGCGGATTAAAACAAGTAATGGTAAAATGGCATAAGCTAACCATTCCCATTTTTGTTGATTTTCTAGCAATTTTTCTATTTGTTCTTGAGCTAATTGCTCTGAATAGAAGTTATAGAGTAGTTCTTCAGTATTTAAAAGATATTTTGACAAAAATACTGTTAACCCTAAAAAAAGGGTCACTAAAAATAGTAACCCATAATTGTTAAATTTTTTCATAAAAGGAAATATAAGCTCTAATCTTTCTTTTATTAAAATTAGCTCATCCAACATTCATATACAGCTGGGCTCATTGCCACTGCTGCAAAAAGTCCAATTATTGGTAAACTAGCCGCAAACACAAAAGCTGCTCCAGTTAAAAGGCATCCGCCTTTAGATGTTCCTCCATATATACATGCCATTTATTGACTGGTATTTGTGATGTAATTATAATGGAACTTCTATCGTAATTTGATTCAATAATATCCATTAGTGCTTGCCTTGTTATATTATTCAATTCAAAGAGTCCAAAATCATCTAATATCAAAAGGTCACACTTTTCAATTTTATCCATAAACTTAGTGTAAGCACCTTCCAATCTGGCAACTTTAACCCTACCTACCAGTTACCAGCTTTTATAATTATAATAAAATGAGAAGCAAGAATAACTATTTAACTTTTAGTTAATCTTAAATATTTTTTTCTTCCAAAAGTTTGCCAGTAAACAATTATTAGTAATGGACTTGCAAAAGCTATTGAAAGGTTTTTGTTTATTATATCCAATAAGTATAATACTAATCCTCCAAATGTGCACAAATAAATAAATATGAATAATCCATTCTGAATTTGACTATTTACTGCAAGTTGAATAGTATTCTTCAAATTTCTACTCCCCAATTTAACAGTATTAGAATAGCACCAATCAACCTTAACAAATAATTCTGAAGAATTATCATCAGTTAATATTATTTTACTATTTTCATCGGAATCCAAATAGTCTACAAACTTATCATTAATAAAAATTTTAAGAGCTCTATGTTTAATTATATAATTCTTCTTTTTTATTATTTTTATTTCCATAATGAATAATTATTTTAAATTAATATAATTGAATAATGTAACCAATACAAATTATTCAATTATAGTTGTAAGCAATATTAGTAAGTATTAGTTTAATATCTAGACCCGTACTAAAAATTAGGGAATAAATAATTAACAACCCATTTTGTCAAGAGCCCAACCCGCAGCCAATAAGGAAACTCCAATTACAGCACCTCCACCAGTCCATGCCCCTGCAAAAGCAAATATATACCCTGCTCCCGTAAGACTATCTCCTAATCCTTGATAGGCACATTTTTCTCCAGCAATTAATAATTCCATCTGATTTAATTCTAATGTTTTCATGAAAAAAATATTTTTATTATTTGCACCAAAGCAATTACAATAATCGTTACCATTTTAATACAAATAATGATTAATTAAAATGTATTTTTTTAAAGTCACTACAAACCACGACTGTTTAATTGCAATTAATACACAAATTAAAGCTAAAAAACCATAGCTGATTATTCGATTATCGTATAAATTATACGAAAAACGAATAAATTATAACTCATGGTTTATGGGTAGTAACTAGCGAAAATAGGTAGTTTTAAAAATCATGGTAAATGGGTATTTTGTATGTTAATACTATTTTTTAACTTCGTAAAAACTTCGTAAAAACTTCGTAAAAACTTCGTAAAAACTTCGTAAAAACTTCGTAAAAACTTCGTAAAAACTTCGTAAAAACTTCGTAAAAACTTTAAATATCTCACTAACCCTCTTTAAAATGATATTAAAAAAAATTAGAATTACACGTTTGGAAAAAGAACTCTCTCAAGAAAATATGGCTGAATATTTGGGTATATCACAATGTGCTTATAGTAATTTAGAAAATGGTAAAACAAAACTTGATTTAAAATGCCTAAAAAAAATCTCAAAAATTTTAGATATTGATCTTTTGAATGAAAAGTAGAAGTCAGTGGGTAAATTTTGCAAAATGGTTAGAATCATCCGATTGCCTAAGTGAAATTTAAAAAAAATCAAATTTGATCAAATGAATTATCGTACAGATATTGGGTTTGATTTGTAGCTCTTCTATTTTGATAAGAGATTAAGGGATGTCTTCCATTTAAATTCTCAATTTTATGATCATCTTTGTTGTAAATTAATATAATTGAGGAATAAAACTAAAGATAAAAAAATCTTAATTGCTCCATTAAACTGGGGGTTAGGTCATGCAACCCGCTGTATACCCATAATCAATGCTTTGATCAAAGATAATTTTAAACCTATTCTTGCCGGTGATGGAGATTCTTTAAAGCTACTTCAACAAGAATTCCCAGAATTAAAAATTTATAAACTTCCCTCCTATCATATTAAATACACAAAAAAAGGAAAGAATTTAAAATACAAACTACTATTTGATACTCCAAGAATTTTTAAAATAGTAAAAAAAGAGCAAGAACTTGTTGCTGAAATAATTATAAAAGAAAATATCAAAGGTATTATTTCTGATAATCGGTTTGGAGTAAGATCCAACAAAATTCCATCAGTTTATATCACTCACCAAATCAATGTGTTATCAGGCGTAATAACTTTTCTTACAAGTAAATTTCATCAAAAGATCATTGCTAAATTTGATGAATGCTGGGTGCCAGATTATGAAAGCACACCAAACCTTGCCGGAGAATTATCTCATGTCAATAATTCAAAATTAACTTTAAAATATATTGGTCCGATTAGTAGATTTGATGCAGAGGTTCTCTCTTTCGAGGGAATGACAAATAAAAAATACGATATTATGGTGCTTCTTTCCGGTCCGGAACCGCAAAGAAGTCTGTTAGAAAAAAAACTATTAGACGAACTAAAATCGACTTCAAAAAAGGTTTTATTTGTAAGAGGTGTAATTTCTGATAAAGAAATTTCAATTGAGAATCAAAACATAGAGATTGTAAATTTTATGATGCAAAAGGAGCTTCAAAAAGCAATTTTAGAAAGTGAAATAATCATCACACGCTCTGGATATTCTACTATAATGGATCTTGAAAAACTCAAAGCAAAAGCCTTTTTTATTCCAACTCCTGGACAATATGAACAGGAATATCTAGCACAATATTTAGAAAAACAAAATATAGCTGTTTATTCTTCTCAAACAAGTTTTAAAATAAGTATGTTGGAAAATTGCGGAAATTATTCAGGCTTTAAACTAAAAGAAATAAACCAAAAAAAAGAATTTCCTTTTGATGTGTTTGGGTAAGCTAATTCTAACAAAATACACGGGAAGCAGATAGCCATCCCGTGCATATTACTTTTTCTATCATTCAATCAACAGATCATCTAATTTCTTTTGGTTAAAAGCAATTACATTTTCAAATTCTATTTGATTGATGGAACCCTTTTTATATTGAATTATTGCATTTTCAACTTCATTTTTAATCTTTTCAGATTCGAACGAACATATAATATCTTCATTAATATCCGTAAATCTTAGTAAGCCAATGAGAACTGCTGCTGTTATTATTGTTTTATTAATTTTCATATCTAATATCTTATATATACCTCAAAGCTATACAATGAAAATATAGATATTCTAAATAAATCGTTAATATTTTATATTTAACTAAATTTTAGGAGTGCTTTAACAAATTAAATTAATTTTAACTTATTTTTGATAAATATCTAAATTACAGTTTATTAACACCTAAAACGTAGTAGGCTTCACTTTAAAGGGAAGCCTACTAAAAACACTACTTCTAATTCATCAAATAAATTGAAATATTACATCTACAAACAAATTAACTTAGTGAACATCTTCATTTTGTAAAAAGATAACACCCTAAATTTGAGAAATAAGTTTTGAATTTTTACTTTCCTAACATACCTTCTTTTAAGCTATCCTGAGCAGGTTTTTTACCAATCCAGATTCCAAATAATGCATTTTTAAAAGCAAGACCTTTGATTGTTTCAGAATGCTTATTATTTTTATATATCTCAACACCAATTCCCGGAATATAAAACATATTAAACACGTCACCATCTTTAATTTCTACTTTAAAAATACTAATAAAGGCTTCAATCTCACTAGTCATAGAACTCATTTTACTACCAAGTGAATTTTTAAATCCTTCACGAGTTGCATCTTCCATTTTTTCACTTGTAATCATAGATGAGATGATATGCAAACGAATTGCCATTGGTTTATCCTCTGACAATACTTTACTGGCATCAGTAGTCTTATTTTGTAAATACAAACCACCAACATATAATTTAATAAAAAACTTAGTTCTTATACCAGCTCCATTCAAAGTTAAATCGGTACTTCCGGCTTTCATTATATCTGGCATGGTAATTCCTCCAATTTCTAAATCTCCAGAAGTAAAAGATATTAGCATAAAAGCAATGGCAAATAAAGATATTTTTTTGATCATAATAATTGTTTTTAAGATTGTTATGCTAAAGTAGGAAATATTATCGTCATTAACGAACGCAATGTAATATGCAAACTTATATTAGATCACCATGTCTTCGTGCTTCGTTCCTCTTGAAGAGGTTGTAACTAATATTTACCACTGCTAAAATTGAGTTTGCCCCGCCCGAAAGGAACAAAGGTGATTATATGGCTTCCTTCCTTTTAAAGTATGATCATAAATTGGATAAATACAAAGTGTTACCCAATAAATATTATGGATTTTTCAACAACAGTTTCAAGATCTTTTGGTAATGATATAGATTCCCACGGATGTTTACTTCCAAATGAATGATTAGCATTCTCAACAACAACAAATTGATTGTTTGAATTCCATGATAGAAGGTTTTTCGCTTCTTTCAAAGTAACCGTTTCATCCTCTGAACCATGTATGATCAAATATGGAATTTTTAAGTTTTTAACTGCATTCTGAATACTAAGCCTTGATTCATTTTCTTTATAATTGAGATAAAACTGAAAATAATGTGGCATTTGTTGTTTTGTTCGCCCGTTCTCAATATATACTACGCCATTTTTTTTCCATGCATTTATTTGTTCTTCGTTTGTAAATCTCGATCCAAAATCAGAAATACCTGCCCAGGTGATAACTTTTGTGATTCGGATATCTTCACCGGCTTTTATTAAGGCAGTTCCTCCTCCACGGGAATGACCAATAAGTGTTATTCGCATTGGATCAATCTCCTTTTGAATGGAAGGGTTTTTTAAAACCCAATTAATTACCGTATCTATATCATCTAATTCTATCGTAAAATTATTATTTCCAAAAGCTTCCAGATCTGGAAAATCAATAGGTTGATCTACAGTTCCTCCGTTGTGAGAAAAACTCATTTTCACAAAGAATATATTATTCTCAGCAAAGTTTTCAGCTACTAAATTCCATGCGCCCCAATCCTTATACCCTTTATAACCATGACAAAAAATTACAATTTGCTTAGGCTGATTGTTTTCTTTATAAACCAAGTCGGTTAGAATGGGTTTATAATGTTTTCCCTCCACAGGAATATTTTTTATTACTTTCATATTGTTATTTTTTAAAAGAGACAACCTCTTTTTCCATAAATGGAATTTTTAAGTCGAAAATTTCCAGAATTAGATTATTCAATTGAATTAAATATTGATCTATTGTTTTTTGAGTAATTGGTGCGCTATTTACTTTCATAAATCCTGATTTTAAGTTTTTGAATGAAATAATACCACTTTCCATTTTTGTGTCTTCAAAATTGATATTTTGGATCTTCAATTGCGAATATAGATAAGCATAGGTCAATACCTGAAAACTCTTGCTATAATTTTCATCCGTAGTAAGTAAATTCCAGTCTTTTATTTTTAACTGATTGGTGTTTACCGTACCGGTCTTATAATCAATTATTCTAATAACACCATCCGCCATATCAATTCGGTCAACCTTTCCTTTTATTTTAACGGAATAGGGCAGATCTTCAATAGGTACATCTAGTTCCAATTCTTCTTCTAAAGCTAATATTTTGATCTTTTTGATCTTTTTTAATTCAAAAATTTCAAAATTCAAAAAATTGAGCACAAATTGTTTTGCAATTTCAAATGATAAATAATTCTTTCCGGTTGTAATTGCCTTAAGTGAGTAATGCTTGTCAAACTGTTTGGTAACCTCATTATTTATTTTGTTTTTCAGACTTTTTATTTCATCAATAGTAATATACTCTCCAATAAAAGGATAGTATAAATTTTCTAAAGTATCATGTATAATAGTACCAAATGTATTTGCTGCAACCGTTTCTTCCACTTCGTTAAACTCTTTTAACCTTAGGATTTTTCGCTTGTAAAAATCTAAAGGATTTCTAATATAGGAGCTAAGAGAAGAAGGAGAAAACCCTTGCTTGGCCAATTCTTGTAATCGAATTAATATATCATCTGATTTTTTGATCTCTGTTAACTCAATTGGGTTTGATTTAAATTTAGGAATAATCGTATTTTTTATAACTTTAATGTGATCTAAATTACCTGTAGATTTTGCAATTTCCAATTGTGTTATAAATCTGCTTTGTTCACCTGATCCAAAATCATCGGTTTCTGAATTATAAAGCAAATAAATATTTTTTGCGCGGTGAAAAAGTCTGAAAAAGTGATAAGAAAATATGGCATCTTTTTCCTTGCTTGTAGGTAATCCTTTTTCAATTTTAATATCAAAGGGGATAAATGAGTTTTGCATACTTCCGGAAGGAATGTACCCTTCGTTTACTGAAGTAATGATCACATTTTCAAAATCAAGAACTCGTGACTCTAACAAACCCATTATTTGTAACCCCTTTAATGGTTCGCCTTGAAAAGATAAACTTTCAGTTTTTAACAATTGCTTATAAAATTGGTATAGCGTATTTAAGTTTAAAATAAAACCATAGTCTTTATTTAAATTTATAAGCTGCTGGAAGACATTATGAAACCGAAATAAATATTCTTTATCAATGATCGTTAAAGTTTCGTTATTGTTTAAAAGACTGATTATAGAAATAAATCTTTCTAAAACCTTATTCGTATCATTATCCCAAGGGCGAAATAACAAAGTAAAGATATCTTCAAATTTGGAACCGAATGGAATTAGATCACTGATGTCAGTTTGGCTTATAAAAACGGTTTTATTTTTATAGAGTAGTGTCTTTAATTTTTCTTTAAAAAGGTTATTGTCAGTCCAAAACAATTTAATGGAAGGATGTTGGATAATTTTTGTGAAATCTTTATAGTAATAAGATTCTATTTGTTTGAATTTAGATTTGTGGAGATGAAGATTAAAAATATGATCAAATAAAGCTGATAATGGAATATTTTGCAATTCATAACCCATTGTAATATTTACATGCTCAATTTCCTTTGGTAGTGAATTCAAAAGTACAGGCAATAGTTTTTCATTCCCAAGTATTACAGCTGTCTTTTGGATCTTATTTTCTTTTATAAGCTTTTGTAGAATGGTACTAACCTTTTTTATTTGTGAAATATTTTTTGGTACGGCATCAATTTCAATATTTTTGGTAGTATTTATCAAATCTTTTTCCCACTTGAATTGATGAATTTTGTAATATGGCCATTCCTTCTTATATTTTTTAAAATACTTACCAGCAGCGATGTTGTTTTCTGTATAAAAAAGATCATTATCCCAATATATTTCAGCTTTATTTCTAAATAAAAACTCATGAATAATTTTTTCTTCTGCTATATTCAAAGCATTAAAACCTACAAATACGTAATGTTCATCGTTTTGTTGAGATAAGTAATAATCTATATTTTCAAAGGCCTTTCTGTATAACATACCCTGATAGCCTAGATTTTTATTTAACAGATGAGATTTTAAGTTTATATAATACTTTTCAATATGGCTAAAAAAAGTCAAATATTTATTTGTTAAGTCTGTTTGATTTTCTTCTAAATTCCAATTTTCTAATTTTCTGCTATCATTGATATATTTTAAAAATTTATCGGCATCAATAAGATTACTATCAATTTCATTAAAATCCTGTAGTAATTGTGAGCTCCACTTTGAAAAAACCTCAAAGGAATCAATTTCTTTTGTTGGTGTAATTTTTTTATAAACACTATAGAATTCGAATACCAATTGAATTGGATCAATTTGATCTAATGTAGCAATGTTCTGAATAAAATCTTCAATGCTAATTATTTTGGGGAGAATTGTAGCCTTGTTTAGTTGAGCTTTAATTTCTGTTGCAAGAAATAATCTCGCTCTTTTACTGGGCAGGACATAGGTGAGTTTTGAGGAATCTTTAGATTTTGTTTGTATCTCAGATGATACTTTTAAAAGGAATGATTGCATAAAACAAATCTACAAAAAAAGCCATCACAATGATGTGATGGCTTTAAGACTTATAAAAAAAACAAGTTTATTTATTTTTTTCTAAATAACGTTTAGAGAAAATTTCAACTCTTCTGTTTGCTTGTCTTCCTTTTCTAGTTTTATTATCTCCAATTGGATTAGATGATCCATAACCTTTAGATGACATTTTATCAACAGGGAAACCGTGATCAGTTAAGTATTTCATAACTGCATCAGCACGTTTTTGAGATAATTTTTCATTGATCTTATCACTACCAGTACTATCTGTATGTCCTTGTATTTCAAAATCAATAGTTTCATATCCAGACAAAATACTGGTTATTTTTTCTAATCTAATTTGCGTTTCATCAGTAAAAGTATATTTACCAGTGTTGAAATAGATAGCTCTTGCAAGGTCAGCAATTTCTTTAGCAACCTCTTCAGTTACAACTGGGCAGCCATTGTTTTCAGCAGGACCAGCAATATTTGGACAGTTATCATCTTTGTCAAAGATACCGTCACCGTCAGTATCTGGCCAAGGACAACCATTGTTTTCAGCAGGACCAGCTACATCTGGACATTTATCATCTTTGTCTGCAACACCGTCACCATCTGTATCAGGACATCCGTTAGTAGAAGCAGGACCTGCTTCAGTTGGACATGCATCATCTTTGTCAATGATTCCGTCACCATCAGTATCAGGACAACCATTAAATTCAGCTAAACCTGGAGTGTTAGGACATGCATCTTCAGAATCTTTGATACCATCTAAATCAGAATCAGGACAACCGTTAAAAGCTTCTAAACCAGCAACCTCAGGACAGTCATCATATTTGTCATAGATTCCGTCACCATCTGTATCTTTTCCACCAAATTGGAAGTTTAGACCTAAAGAATGTTGGAAATGAGGAAGAGTTGTAATACTTGCATCATCAAATGAATGCTTGTACATTGTTTGCACGTTAGCACCAATAAAATCGTTAAACCAGAAGTTGATACCCAAACCACCGTTTACAGTTCCGTTTCCGTCTTCATCAATCCAAGTGTAACCACCACCTACTAATAGATACGGGTCAAACCAACCGTCAAGAAAATTCCATCTAATATCTAAATCAGCGGCAAAATAAGAAAGATCAGAAGCTTCATAGTCACCAATTTTGTCAATCTTATTAAAAGAACCAGCTAAACCAATTCCAAAACCACTACCAATATAACGACCAACTCTTATTCTAGAAATAACAGAAGCTGTATTCCAGTGATCATTCACATTAAAGAAATCTTCACCAAAACCTCCTATATAAGGATTTCCTGATTCTTCAGGGATAGTAGCAAATGGCAATGGCCAGTCAGCTCCAGTTGGAAAAAAATCAACCGCATTGGTACCGATTTCGATAGACCACGGGTTATCTTCGTCTTGTGCATTAACGTTGTTGAAAGCAACAATCATTAATAGAATTAATAAACCTTTTTTTAAATGTTTCATTGTAATCAATTTTAATTTATAATTTTTGTGTTAAATGTAATCCAAGCTTAATATTTAAGTAATTTCTAACAAATATATGAAAACTTCATAAAAAACACTCTTTAAGCCAATTTTTTTTATGGAATCAATGGCGAAAGTACAAAAATAGATGATTAATTGCTTGTTTTTTAGTAAAAATAAGCTCTGTTATCTTCTATTTCAGCATTATTTTTTATAGCATTATATATTTGAACGTTACGATTTTGCAATGTTCTTTCAATATTTTTCTTGTTTGCATTGTAATTTTTTATATCTGTAGGTAAATTTTTCTTCTTTACATTTACAAAAGCAACACCTGACCGACCATTTATATTTTTTGTTAGTACATTTTCGTCTAATGAAGTTACCACTCCTGCTATTTCTGGAAATCTTCCCTGACCTGCAAAAACCGGACTTGAACTTGAAACTGCCATTGTAGATCTTACCGCTGTACTATTTTGCTTGGCAATTTCATCTAAGGTTTCACCCGTTGATCTTTCTTTAATCAATGCTACTTTCTTTTGGTTTAAAATGATCTGACGAACATTTTTACCTCTGATTGCCAAACCTGCTTTGTTCTTGTTTGCTAGTTTAGCAACGACATAACCATTATCAATATCAAATCTCTTGATATCATTTTCATTGGTTCCTTCTTCAAAAGTCCATCTTACAATTGATCTTTGTGATCCAAGTTGGGCAATATTATCATCAATTGCTTCAATATATTGAACAGGTCTTACTGTGTAGCTTTTTTCTTTTCCAATTTCAGTAAAATCTCTACCTGAAGAAGCATCAGATGCAAAAGTCTCTGCTTTTTCGAAAATATCATTTTCAGTTTTTTCAGAAGGTAAAATTTTATGTGAGAATGTAGCTATCTGAACATTTTTTTGATGATTTTTCTGACCATCAATTTTAATAATATGAAATCCAAACTGAGATTTCACAATAGCCATATCACCAGTTTTATTTTCAAATACATAATCTCTAAATTCAGGGATCATTCTAGTGTAAGTAAACCACCCAAGATCACCACCTTTTGCTCCACTTCCTTTATCAACAGATATTTCTTTTGCAAGAGTTTCAAATTTTGATTTATTTGATTTTACCACAGTTAAAATACTATCAGCATAAACTTTCGCCTCAGCTTCTGTTCTTATAACTGATGCATCTGCTGTTGATGTTCCAATAAAAGGAATTAAGATATGGCTTGCCTTTACTGAATCTGGCATTTGTTTGACAGCAACAATTTTAGATAATTTATAAAAACCATTTTCTTTATACGGGCCATATACATTATTGATGTCTTTATTAAATAAAGAGTCAGATAAGATTTTTGAAAGTTGATTTTTTACAAGGTAGCTTTCATCAAAAGAAGTATCAGAACTATTATCAGAAAAGAATTCCTTTATATTTTCAGTATTTTTAAAACCAATCAATTTTACTTTTGATTTTGCAGCGTTACTATATTCTTCTCTGTCATTTATCAATAGAGCTAATTGATCTTTGATTTCTTTCTCATCTTCTGGAGTTGCTTTGATATTAAACATTACATACTCAATATTTCTTGATTCGTCTACTCTAAAATCTTTTGCATGTGATTTTACGTAGGCTTTGATCTCATCTTTTGAAACAGTAATTAAACTGTCAGATATGCTGGCGAAAGGGACATAAACATAATCCAGATCAACATTTGTATTTTTAAAATAATAATTTGATTTACCTTCATTCAAAGTACTTCCTAATCCTGCAGTAATTAATGAGTTATAGCTTGTACGTTCTAAATTTATTTTGATATTCTTTTCAAAATCCAGCCAGTTTAACCATTCTGCTTTTCCTTGCTCACCTTCTTCTGCATTATCTTTCAATGTTGCAATATACTCCTTCAATTTTTCTTGATCAAAAGCACCTATTCCATTTAAAAACTGAGGGTTGTTATATTGAGAAACCTGCTGAACAATCGCATCCCAAACATCTTTCTCACCAACAACAATTCCAGATTTTTCTAATTGAGTCTTATAAAGTTTTTCACTTACCAAATTATCCCATGCATTTTTTACGTTTTGCATGTTTGACGTTCTGCCATTTGATCTGGTTCTGTAAGATTCAACTTGTTGAGCAAACTCTTCACGGTTGATAGTTTCCCCATTAACTTCACCAATATTAGTTTTGTTTTTATTAAAAAGATTTCCGTCAAAAAGGCCACTTAATACAAATGAAAATAATGCTAATGCAATTATAATAATAAGGAAAAGTGATCTTTCTCTAATCTTCGATAATACTGCCATTTTCTTTTCTTTTAAATTTCAGGCTGCGAAAATACAATTTACCTTTTAATAATAAAAGTAGTTTGAGAGTAATTTTTTGCTAAAAAGAAGTGTATCAATCTCTAGACAACAATTTAAGGTAAACTTCTTCAATTTTTGAAGCAGATTCTTTTAGTATGGTAAATTGAAAATGATCGATTTCAATAATTTCCCCTGTAGAAGGAATGTTTTCGGTATGATCCATGATCAGACCACCCAATGTTTCGTATGAACCGTCTTCTTTCAAATCCAAATGATAGGTTTCATTTAAATAATCAACTTCTAATCGGGTGGAAAATTTAAATTCACGATCGTTTATTTGTTCTTCTAGTAGGGTAAAAGAATCATGCTCATCTTCAATTTCACCAAACAGTTCTTCAATAATATCTTCAATAGTGATCAAACCACTGGTTCCACCATATTCATCTAACACTATTGCTGCACTTTTACTCTTTTTGATAAGATCATTTAAAATATCATGAATCATCATAGTTTCTGGAACAATTTCAATTGGAAGTAAAATAGAACGAATATTTTTAGGCTTTTTAAAAAGCTCAAAAACATGTACATAGCCAATAATATCATCTAAAGAATTGGTGTAAACCATTATTTTTGACAATCCGGTATCTATAAATAATTGTTTTAAATTATTTAATGATTCGTGAACATCAACTGCAATGATCTCTGTTCTTGGAATCATCGCTTCTCTCGCTTTTACATCATGAAAATCTAGAGCATTTTGAAAGATCTGAATTTCAGAATCTACATCATCATCTACAGTTTCCATTTGCTCCGTAATATAATTACCCAATTCAACTTTACTAAAAGCAAGTTGTACCTGATCTTCTTTGGTGTTGAAAAACACCTTTAAAAAAAAATCTGTAATAAAAATGATAAATTGAGAAACAAAATAGAATAGAATAAAAAACAGATAAGCGGGTAAAGCAAATATATTTAAGGTTTCATTAGCATAAATTCGAAAAATAGCTTTTGGCAAAAATTCAGCAGTTACCAATATAATAAGTGTAGAAATTAAAGTTTGAATCAATAGCAATGCAAACGGGTTTGGAACAGAAGGAGATAAGATGCTCATTAATAAATCTCCCATAAAATAGCCATAAATTACTAGTGCAATGTTGTTTCCAACAAGCATAGTGGTTATGAATTTGGAAGGCTTTTGTGTTAGTTTGGAAATTATTTTAGCTAAAAAAGTATCTTTTTTCTTTTCTAATTCAATATGTATTTTGTTTGCAGAAACAAAAGCAATTTCCATTCCTGAAAAGAATGCAGAGAATAATATTGAAATTAATATGATAACTATATTGAATATCATCTTTCTTGGTCTTCATGTTTTTTTCTATACTTCTTTCTAAAAAAGTACATAAAAACAGCTAATGCTGAAAAAGCGAGATAAATATATGCTTTTTGCCTGTTTTCACTCCAATTCAATACCGTTTCTACAATAAATACGATTGCAATTACTAGATATGCAACTTCAAAAAATTTAAAATATTTCACCATAACTTATTGGTTTTCTTTCATGTAAATTTGAGAATCGTAGATGTCTTTCATATTTACTTTTGATAGGTCTTCATTTGATTCAAATCCAATTCCTTTGATCGTATCAGAATTTGAAATTAAAACAAATCTTTTTTCTGTATAAATATAGTGCTCATTTGCATCCCAGAAAAGCTGATCTGTCATTAATTTTGATCCATCTGCCTCATTGACCACAACTACATTGCCTTTAACTTCTGAAATATTGGTTTTATTGAATGAAACAGAATAATCAGCTGTTAAAATTACAGAATCACTTTTTTTATCGAAAGTTACTATTTTTATCCCATCAGGGAATTTTGAATAAGGATGTTCTTTTCGGTTGAAATAATCTAACATTAAAGGAGCAATCAGTTTGGTTTTGATCCTTCCGGAATCGGTATGTATCAAATACACATTTTTAACTTCTCCTACAGGCAAATTTTTATCGGCTAAAAAATCTTCAACTTCCTGTATTTTATTTCCACAAGAAAAAAACATTGCTACTAATAATATAGCAGCAATGTTCAATAAAATATTTGACTTGTTTTTTAGCATTTACTTATTTAGGGAATTCTAACTGTCTCACCAATCCAACAACCTATTTTGTAAGATGTTCCTGATTTTAACCCTTCCTGAAATATTAGTTTTTTGGAAGGTGCACTCCCCATATAACTTTTGATGTATTTATTTGCTGTAGATGTAATACTTGGGTCTACTGCTTTTGCTCTTCTCGCTTTGTCTGCTGCAGCAACATATACCATGCGTTTTGAAATCTCATCTGTTCCACAAGTGTTTGCACTAGCAGCATATAAACTAGCTATCAATAAATATGCATGCCCCATACTTGGTCTTTCTTTTATTGCTAATCTTGCATACTCTCTTGATTTACTTCTAGCCCCTCTCTTTTTAAAGACATTGGCAATTCTGTAATAATATCTTGCTTTTTTGTATGCATCAGGTTCAAGATCAATTGCTTTTTTGAAGTATTCAACAGCCTTATTGGTTTCATTACTTTCCATCAATAAACCAGCGTAAAATACATATGCATCTGATGATGGTGCCGCATTTACATATGCCTCCACCATTTTGGGATAGATACCAGCCTCTGTACAACCTTTTTGATTCAATCTGGAAACAGCTCTTTTTAGCCATTTAGCATCTGTTTTATGTTTATCAAAACTATCTTTGTATAGCGGAATTAATCTATCACAGGTTGCTACTTCACTTAAGGTATTGTCTAATAAACCTTCAACCTGACCTAGTGCAACCAAGTTTACCTCACGGGCATGTTTTTTCTTTTTTTCTTTTGAAGTTAAAGTTTTACCTGCAGTTTCTTTTGTATTTAGTACATCTAACTCTTTTGAATACTTATCCATTTTCTTTCCAACAGCATCTGTTATGTCGTCATACATATCAAAAACCTTTTGTGGGTTGGTATCTTTATGGTGTTCAGTAAATACTTTAAAATAGTGACCTAGATTTTTAACACTCATGCCCGTTGGATCTGCTTTGAAGGATTTTCCTAATTTTTCAAAAATTGCATCTCTTTGAGGAATACCTTCCACAATGGATTTTTTGAATAAAAAATTTGCCCAGTCACTATATACTTTTCCTAGATTATCTGGAAAATATTTGATTCGCTGCTTATAAATACCTTCAATTTGTTTTCCTAATTTTGCCAGTTCAGCTTTATTGGCATTAGAAATATCAAAGTATTGTCTGCCAATTTTAACGATATGATCATTGGTTTGAACTTTTTGACCTTTAGGCGGTATAAATACTCCTGCAGCTGCATTGTATTTTGATTCAATCATTTTAATACCATCGCTATAGATGATTTTAGAGGCCAAAGGACAATTGTCATAACACCACAGCCATGGTTCTATAGCAGCAGCATAATTTTTCATTTTTGCAGCTTCATGAAAAAGGGACAGGTTTGTTTTACACTTATCTGGATCATTTCCATATTTATCCTGCGCATTCATTGAAATAGTCATTCCTAAAAATAGAAACATACCAATTATCAATACCGTCTTTTTTGTCCTCATAATTTATATTTGTTAAGATTTGTTAATAAATTTTTCGTTTTTTAAACCATTTGTCATTCAATGATAAACTTAACCTGAAATTATAATAATTTTCTTTTATTAAGCCATTTTCATTTGTTCCTCTTTTACCAAACTCAAATCCGATATTAGCGTTTGACAATCTAAGTCCTAATGGTAAACTAACACCAAAAGATATGCCATATTCGTCAATTTCGGTTTCATTAATCACCAGGCCGAGGTTTTTATAGTTAAATCCGGCCCTATAAGTTATTCTGTCCCAGTAACTTGCTATGGAGTTAAATTTTGGAATATAATATCCACCAAAGGCAAAAATATTGGATTTATCATAATAATAATTGGTAATTTCATCGTAAATACCTCCTTTAAAATTAATAGCATCCTTAAATGTATATTCAGCTCCTACAAACCACTTATTGTCTCTTCCAATTCCTGCACTTAAAACAGATTGAATTGGAGATTCAATCCTTGCGCTATAATTATTAATTGTATCTCGGTCAATAACAATACGGCCTCCTTCGCTATTTTCTACTGTTGACAAATAAATATCACCATTTTCTTTTAAGGTATTACCCATTGTGCCCGAAACACCAAATTTTAGTTTTAGGTTATTTTTTAGGTTGTGGGTATATTGTGCTCCAAGTTTATAGGAAAACCCTTTAACGTAAGATACAGATTCACTTTTTGTAGCCAACTGTACACCTAGTCTCCTGTTTAAAATATCATTTTTGATTCCTCCAAAGATGTAAGCGACTTCTACACCAAGGTTTAAATTAAAAGGTAAATGGTATCCATAACCAAGAAAAACTCTGTTGGTTCCTCCATCTCCACTTAATTTAGTGGTTTCAACCAATGTATTCTCTCCATTAAGATCTTCATATCTTTGGTCAAGTAAAGAATAGCCTACCGCAGTATTTAATTGCAATCCAAAAGCAAGTCCCTGATTAGTTCTAATCGGAATTCCCAGGGCAATATAATTTAATGAAGCAGCTGAGCTGGTTTGTTTCTCTTCTCCATCATCAATTGTTATTGCTTTACTTCCGCCGGAAAATACATAGGTTGTCCATTTTAGGCCAGAATAAGAGGCAGGGTTTGTAAAATTCAAATGATATTCACTATTTAGTGCTCCACCTATTTGACCCATGCCAATTTCTTCTACAGATTTTATTTTTGCCTGATCACCTATTCCGAAAAAAGAATAAGGCGAAGAGCTTGTTTTTTGTGAGAAACTATATATGGTATTTATGAGAAAAGTAAAAAGTATTATTTTCTTTATCATTTGTCTAAATTATATATCAAAATACTGTTTAATCCTTCCAATAAAAAAATTGGATTGGCAAATATGGTACTTTTTATGTTTTTTGCCAAGAAAATTGTGTCTCCACCTGTTAAAACTATTGTTAATTTTGAATATTTAGCCTTATATTGGGTAATTACACCTTCAATTTCTTGTATTATTCCATTTTCAACTCCTAAATGGATGGCATTTTTAGTCGTGTTTCCGATATCTGGAATTTTATCTGACCTAGATAATTCTGGTAAATTGGCAGTAAAAGCATGTATGGCTTTATATCTCATTTCAATACCAGGAGAAATTGCACCGCCATTATATTCTTTATTTTGATCTACAAAATCAAAAGTAATGCAGGAACCTGCATCAATAATTAGCACATTTTTAGTGGGGAAAATTTCTACTGCAGCTGCAACCAAAGCAATTCTATCAACACCTAAAGTTTTTGGAGTTGTATAATTATTGATAAAAGGTAATTTTGTACTATGGTTTAATACCAAAGGATTAAAAAGTTCAACCAAATAATCCATTTCTTTTTTATCCAATTTACCAACGCTTGATAATATGGATTGCTCGATAAAATATTTTTTTGAAGTATTGCTTAGGATGTTAAACAGATCTTTTTTTGAAAAAGCATTCTTTTCTAATAGTTTTTTTTTATTAAATACAGCAGTTTTGATCTGTGTATTACCAATGTCAATTATAAGATTCATCAAGTTGTGAAATGAAGTACAAAAGTACAATAGAAAA
>JADGEA010000398.1 GCA_016744615.1 Flavobacteriaceae bacterium | reverse complement strand
AGCACCATTTAAAAAACCGGTCTTTGCAAGGAACTCCTCACAAAGATACTTACTCGTTAGCTAAAATATTCAACGGAATTTTTTCAGTAGGGGGATTGTTGCCAACGTTTGTATAAATTTCAGTGCGAATTTGAACGAATATCGTTTCATTTTCGCACTTAGCTAATTAATTTTGAACCCAATATAGCAAATATAATTTTTCCGTGAGAAATTAATTTGCGGGGCTTATTACTTGTGAGTGTTTTCATATAACTAATTGGTAGCATTGAATTTATACGTCTTTGTTGGCAACTGGCTTTATTCATCTTTCTAGTTTAATTCAATGCAAACTTTTTTGATATTGTTTATTATATAGTTTGTCCTATTTTTTTATGATTTTTAAAGCTTTAAAAACATCATTTCTATCTATTACTTTTAAATAATAAATACCATCTTTATAAGTTGAAAAATCAATTTCATTTGAATTTATTTCATCAATTTCTTTCAATTTTATTCCAAGAGAATTATAAATAAGAATTTTTTTTATATTACCAGTTTTATCTATTTTTAGAGTTTTACTAACTGGATTTGGATAAATAGAATATGAAGCTTCATTAATGAAATTATTTAAGCTTAAAATTTCTTGTTGTAAATCATAGATTTTTACATGCCCAGCAAATGAAATATTTAAGTTGCTGTTACCCATTGCACCAATTACTATTATCTCCCCATTTGAAGACAAACTTACTGAGCTGCCAAATAAACTAAATTGACTTTCTCCATCAATATCCTCTCCAATTTGTGTCCATACTCCATTAACATTCTGATATAAACGAACATGACCTGAAAACATTTCGTTACTACTGTTAGCTTCTGCACCAACAGCAAGTATATTACCGTCTGAAGACAAACTTACAGAAGTGCCAAATCGATCATCTGCACTTTCACCATCTATCTTATTTCCTATTAATACCCAGTTATTTGAAACATTCTCATAAATATAAACAGTACCAGCGTTGGTAAAACGATCGGAAATAGCTACTATTGTTCCATCAGAAGATAAACTTATGGCGTAACCAAAGGCACCACCTGAAATCTCTCCTATTATATTTGCCCCAATTTGGTCCCAAGAACCATTATTAAAATTATAGATTTTAACATTACCTGTATTATCACCTACTCCAGTTCCATCTTCTGCACTTATAGCTATCTTTTCTCCATTTGAAGATAAGCTTATAGACCAGCCAAATAGGCTATATTGACTTTCTCCTTTAATCTCTTCTCCTTTTTGCTCCCAAATACCGGAGTTATTTTGAAATACTCTTACATGACCAGAAGATTCACCATTTGCATCATTTCTAATTGCAGTTATAGCTACTATTTGGCCATCGGATGATAAACTAACTCTAAACCCTGATTCATCACCTGGGCTTTCGCCTAAAATATTATCACCAATTTGTATCCAATTGCCAGATATATTTTCAAAAACTTTAACATAGCCTGAATCATTTTGTGGTGCTCCAATCGCAAGAATATTACCATCTGATGATAAACTTACAGACGTGCCAAATGCTTCAGATACATTTTCGCCGTATAAATCATTTCCAATTTGAGTCCATATTCCAGCTAAGTTTTCGTATACCCTTACATGACCCGAATTTAAACCATTTGCACTATTGTTAGGTGCTCCTATAGCAACTATTGAACCATCTGCAGAAATACTTACTGAACTTCCAGATATGTCATTTTGGGATTCACCATGAATTGTATTTCCAACTTGATTTTGACTATAAAAGAAAAAAGGAATATGCAATAATAATATTAAGATAGCTTTATTTTTTATAAACATTGTAAGTGAATCTCTTAGTAAATTGATTTGTACTTCTGCTTTCATCCTTTTTTATTTTTATTTATGTCCATGGTTTTTGCATTCCAACGGTTTGGTTAAGATTTTGTTGTGGAAAATGTCGATAGACTTTTTCGTTAAAAAATCAGCCAAAAAATACAAAAACAGCTTCGGTAAAGCGAAAAACCACAATAAATTTTAGCCGTTGGCAACTGGCTGTGTGTCCTGCGTTTCCACAGGGTAGAAAGATACGGTAAGTTCTTTGAAATGGAAACATAACTATTATTGAGATGATAGGCTTTGTTAAAGAA
>JADGEA010000168.1 GCA_016744615.1 Flavobacteriaceae bacterium | reverse complement strand
ATACTCATATTTAGTTTATTAGTTTAATAAAATGCTACTTTTTTTATAAATCAAATGAAGTATTTATAAGCCTCTCAGACATGCGAAACTTGAGTTATTAACTTTATCACCTTAATATTAGTCACACATAAATATGTCAAATAAAAATACACGCTCATTATCAGCTAGAAAAGGACTGGAAGAAAATTTATTTGAAAAAATATCAGAACTATCTCATAATAATTCTGATAAAGAAGAATTTCAAAAACTATCAGAAGTTTTTTTATTAGATGATTCGGTAATTCTTGGTACATCATCGTTCTATGATTTTATCAAAGCTGAAAACAAAGATCATAAAATTCACATTTGTAATGGTACGGCCTGTATGGTTGCAAATACTCAAAAGGATCTAAGTGATAAACTGGAAGATCATTTTGAAAAAAAAGAGATTGGTCATGCTGCATGCGTTGGTCGTTGTCATAGCAATAATGCCGTATTGCATCATAATAAAACTTATTCCATAAATTCTGAATCTGATTTACAAGACCTGCTAAATAATAAATATCAAAAAAATATTTATAAAATTGGTACAAATACAACCCCAATTCTTACTTCTAAGATTGAAGATATTCATGAGTTTTATGCTTTAGCAGATAACTTCATTAACAAACCAGAAAAAACTATTGAAGAGATTAAAATTTCAAATCTTCGTGGTCGTGGTGGTGCAGGATTTCCTTTTTGGTTCAAACTGGATGCCGTATCTATGGAAAACAATGCACAAAAATACATTGTTTGCAATGCAGATGAAGGCGATCCTGGTGCTTATAGTGATATGTATTTGATGGAACAGCAACCACATAAAGTTTTATTTGGAATGTATATTGCTGGAATAACTGTTGGAGCTGATACTGGTGTTTTATATATCAGAGGAGAATATCCGGATTCCATTCGAATTGTAAATAAAGCAATTGATGAATTAAAAGAGGAAAATTTAATTAAGGATTTTAAATTTAAAATTATTTCTGGTCAGGGATCTTATGTTTGCGGTGAAGAAACAGCTTTATTGAATTCTATCGAAGGACTACGCCCCGAGGTTAGGGTTCGCCCTCCCTACCCTGCTCAATCTGGACTATATGGTAAACCAACCGTTTTAAGCAATGTGGAAACATTTGCCAATTTACATTGGATATTAGAAAATGGAGGAAAAGCTTATACTAAATTGGGAACTGAACATTCTTCTGGAACTAAATTGGTTTCTTTGGATAGTTTCTTTAACGATCCAGGTATTTATGAAATTGAAATGGGAACACCTTTGCAAACTATATTCGATGATTTTGGTGGAGGACTCAAATCAAAGATCAAAGCATTCCAAATTGGAGGTCCTTTAGGTGGTATCGTTCCCCGTGAAAAAATAAAAGATCTGACCTTAGATTTTGAATCGTTAAACAATAATGGCTTTTTATTAGGGCATGCAAGTTTTGTATCCATTCCTCAAAATTTTCCAATGATCAAATTTATAGAGCATTTAATGAAATTTACAGCAGATGAAAGTTGTGGTAAATGTTATCCATGTAGAATTGGATCTTTTAGAGGCTTTGAGATGCTACAAAAAGCACAAAATGAAGATTATAAAATAAATAAACAACTTTTTGATGATCTTTTGGAAACCCTTGAAATTGGTTCTTTGTGTGCATTGGGTGGTGGAGTTCCTCTACCTGTTAAAAATGCCTTACAGTATTTTGACACGGAATTAAAAGAATATTTTATTGATTAAATATTATCTCGCAAAGTCGCATAGACGCAAAGGTTCATGACTTAGCAATCTTTCGAGAAAAAATAAAAATATGAAAGCATATATAAATAATATACCACACAAAATAGAAAAAGAAGAAACAATTCTTGAATTTGTAAGAAGAATTGAAGATCAGGATACAATTCCCACCATGTGTCAGGATGATCGATTAGAGAATTTTGGCTCCTGTAGGGTTTGCTCTGTAGAAGTGGCACGTGAAAAAAATGGATATACAAAGGTTGTCGCATCCTGCCATACACCAATTTTTGAAAATGCTTTTATCTATCACAATACAGATAAAATAAAAAATCTTAGAAAAAATATTATCGAATTAGTTCTAAGTGATTATCCAACCGATAAAGTATTCCCTGAAAAAGGTAAAAAACCTACCGAATTTCAAAAAACAATTGAACAAATAGGTATTCCAAATATTCGTTACCCTAAAGGAAAAAATCATTTTGAAATTGAAAAAGACAATTCTCATCCATATATAAAATCCAATCTTTCACAATGCATCAATTGCTATCGCTGTATAAGAGCCTGTGAAGAAATTCAGGGAGAAATAGTTTTAGGAATGAGTGGAAGAGGATTTGCTTCACAAATCATCAAAGGATTTGATACAAATTTTAATCTTTCAGCATGTGTTTCCTGTGGAGCCTGTGTACAAACCTGCCCCACTGAAGCTTTAACCGATAAATTTGATTCTAAAACCATCATTGCAGATAAAACAATTAGAACTACCTGCACTTATTGTGGGGTTGGCTGCCAGTTAGATGTATCTGTAATCAATGGAGAAATAAAAGGAATTCAAGCACCAATAACAGCTGAAGTGAACCAAGGGCATACTTGTATTAAGGGTAGATTTGCTTTTCAGTTCTACAATCATCCAGATAGATTAACAGATCCTCTAATTAAAAAGAATGGAAAATTTGAAGTAGCAACATGGGATGAGGCCTATGACTTTATAACTCAGAAACTTCTGAAAATAAAAAAAGAGAACGGAGCAGATGCAATTGGTTGTATCTCTTCATCAAGAGCAACCAATGAAGAAAATTATTTGATGCAAAAAATGACACGTGTTGCTATTGGTACAAATAATATTGATGGTTGTGCCAGAGTTTGTCATGCCCCTACCGCTTTTGGAATGCAAAAAGCATTTGGTACCGGAGCTGCTACTAATTCTATAAGTGATTTAGAACAAACAGACTGTATTTTCCTTTTTGGTGCCAATCCAACTGAGGCACATCCGGTAACGGGAGCGAAAGTTAAACAAGCTTTTATGAAAGGTGTAACAAGCATTGTTGTTGATCCTGTGATAACCAAACTGGCAAAACTGGCTAAATATCATTTGCAATTAAGACCAGGAACTAATGTGGCTCTTTTAAATATGATGGCACATTATATCATTAAAGAGGATCTAGTAGATAAAGCTTTTATCCATAAATATACCGAACATTTCAATGAGTTGAAAGAGCATGTAATTGATCTGGATATGAATGAACTAGAACAACTTACCGGAGTTTCAAAAAGACTGGTTAAAAATGCTGCTATTGCTTATGCATCTGCTGATAATGCCATGGAATTACATGGATTAGGTGTTACAGAGCATTTTCAGGGAAGCAAAACAGTGATGCTATTAGCAAATCTTGCTATGATGACAGGTAATATTGGAAGAGTTGGTGTGGGATTAAATCCTTTACGAGGTCAAAATAATGTTCAGGGAGCTGCGGATATGGGGGTTCAGCCACATCAGGGTGCAGGATACATGGATGTTAATGATAAAGAAATACAACAGTATTATGCGAAAAAATATGGTGTGGAAAAAATGCCAAAAAAAGAAGGTTTAAAGATACCTGAAATGCTGGATGCTGCTCTTGAAGGTAAATTCAAAGCATTATGGATCATGGGAGAAGATACTTTAATGACAGATCCCAACACAAATCACATCAGGAAAGCTATGGAGCAATTAGATATTCTAATTGTGCAGGAATTATTTATGTCGGCTACAGCCGAAATTGCCGATGTAGTTTTACCTGCCAATTCCTATTTTGAAAAGGATGGCACATTTACAAACGGAGAAAGACGTGTACAACGTGTCAATCAGGTTGTAGAACCAATAGGAAATACAAAATCTGATGGGCAAATCATTATTGATATGATGTATAAATTAGGTTATGATCAACCAACTGGCAAAATTTATGATGCTGGTAAAATTCTTAAAGAAATTGCAACTGTTATTCCTTTTATGAAAGGAGCAACTAGGGAAACATTAGGTGAAAATGGTTTGCAATGGCCTATTTCAGAGGATGGTAAGGATACTCAAATAATTCATAAAAATGGAGATTTTAAACAAGGAAAAGGAAAATTCCATCATTTTAATTTCGAAGAGTCTCCGGAACTAGTAGAACATCGAAAAAAATACCCGTTTATTTTAACTACTGCACGACAATTAGAACATTATAATGCTGGCACAATGACCAGAAGAACCGATAATCAAGAAATTGCACCTATGGATTATTTAGAAATAAACCCTTTAGATGCAGCAAATAAGAATATAAATGCAAATGATAGCGTAAGAATATTTTCAGATAGAGGAAGTGTAAATATACCTGTAAAACTAACTTACTTAGTAAAACCAGGCGTTGTAAGAACCACTTTTCATCAACCCGAAATATTTATCAATATGATTACTGGTAATGTTGGTGATGAGTACACTTTAACACCTGAATACAAGGTAGTTGCTGTTGATTTTAAAAAGGCTTAATACCATTCATCAAGTGAAGACTTGACTAAATAATCGCAATAAATAGAGTTTTTACTTAAAACCCAGAGCTTTATTTGGAGTAAAATTTTGTGTAGTTGACTATATCCGCTACGGTTATTAATCACCAAGTGAATATTTGCATAACGGCTAGACTCACCCGGTGATTTAAACTTGGAAAAATTATTCATCCGATGTATTTATATGTTAACTCTTTAAATCAAATTACACAAAGAAGCATAAAACGTCATTAATGATTTTTGAAAAAGGATATTTATACCATATCTACAATCAAGGGAACAACAAACAAAATATTTTTTATAACCGAGATAATTATCTGTTTTTTCTTAAAAAAGTAAATACATATATTTTACCTTACACAGATGTACTTGCATGGTGCTTGATGCCAAATCATTTTCATTTGATGGTGTTGGTAAAAAGTATTCACGAGGTGACTTCAAGTCACCCCGTGAGCAACAAAAGAACTTTAAATAACTCAATCGCCATTTTATTACGTTCTTATACCCGAGCTATTAACAAACAAAACAGTAGAAGTGGCTCACTATTTAGAGAAGCTACCAAAGCCGAATGCATCAATTGTTTTAAAGGAAATAAATCAAGCTTTATCAATTCAAATATTTCAATAACTAATCTGTTAACAGAAAAACAGTATCCACAAGTTTGTTTTGATTATATCCATCAAAATCCTGTAAAAGCAGGTTTGGTAAAAGTTTCAACCAATTGGGAATTTTCATCGGCAAAAGATTATGCAGGACTTAGAAATGGTAAGTTGATTAATAGAGCTATTGCTGAAGAATTTATTGATATTTAACACTCACGGGGTGACTCCAAGTCACCTCGTGAGTAAAATTCATCTGATAAATATCATTTCAAATCCACCACAAGCCCATCATAAGCTAAAAACACATTTTCAGGAAGAATCTTTGATACTTCTTTATGAAAACCAAATTTGTAACTAATATGAGTCAAATAAGCCTTTTTTGGTTTTACCTTCTCAATAACTTCAAGTGCTTGCTGTAAACCAAAATGTGTAGGATGCGGTTCTTTACGTAATGCATTTATTATTAATAGATCTAGACCATAAAGTTTTTTCATTTCTTTATCACTGATATGACTTGCATCTGTAATATAAGCAACATTATGAAAACGAAATCCAAATATTTTTAATTTACCATGATCTACTTCAATAGGTGTAATTACCAGGTCATGTACTAAAAAAGGATTGTTATCCATTTTATGGATCTCTAATTCAGGAGCACCCAAGTATTTATTTTTTGTAGTAAAAATATAATTATATCTGGCTTTTAGATCCTTAATAACATCATCTTTAGCATAAATTGGTAAAACTCCAAATTTTTGTGTAAAAGCTCTCGTATCATCCAATCCAGCTGTATGATCAGCATGGTTATGTGTAAAAATTATTGCATCCAATTTAGTAGCTCTTACATTTAACATCTGTTGTCTGAAATCAGGTCCACAATCAATTACAATACATACACCATCCGATTCTAGCAAAAGAGAAGAGCGTAATCTTTTATCTTTTGGATCATCTGATAAACAAACTTCATGATCGCATCCAATTACTGGAATTCCCTGAGAAGTTCCCGTTCCTAAAAAAGTAATTTTCATATTTATATCAATTAAAAAATCAATAAATGATTTATAAAACACTGCCAATAGTAGTAATAATATTTTGGAAAATCATCAATAATAATTAATGATTTCAATCAATTTGTAAAAGCGATATTCCCTTACGTTGATTTCAAATTTATAGAATACCATAGTTTAATCGGTTTATTTTTATAAAATAATCCGGTCACTTTTGTTACGGACTTAAAAAATAATTGGAAATATTATTTTTATAATAATTTGTATTAATGCGTGTTATATTACTCTAACTCATTCTTTAATTTAATTTTTTAAGTATAACTAAAAATGATTTATATCATATTATTAGGTAAATGAATCAAATATTTTTGCCTCAAATAATGTAAGGAAATCTAAAATATGAAATCCAATAAACCAATATCAACACTTAAAAGAAAATCCTCTGTAGGTAAATTTATTTATACGTTTCTGGTCATGTTTGTGATCTGGATAGGGTTTACAACTTCATTTGAAACATCAGAATTAATTACAGGGGTAATTGTGAGTTTGATTATTGCTGCATTTACAGATAGGATCTTTTCCTGTTGTGGAATGAAAGTATTAAGACCTCACAAGATTATTTATTTTATTCAATACTTTTTTGTTTTCATTTTAGCTCTAATCAAATCAAATTTTGATGTTGCTAAAAGAGTTATTTCACCCGATTTACCTATCAATCCAGGGATTGTAAAATTCAAAACAAAATTAACCAATGGTTTTGCGAGAATGGTATTGGCAAATACGATTACACTTACTCCGGGAACACTAACTATAGATGCCATTGGAAATACTTTTTATATACATTGGATTGATGTTATTTCTGATGACCCAAAGGTAGCCTACAAGGAAATTGCAGAACCCTTTGAAAAAATATTAATTAAAATATACGAAGACTAAACTTAAGATATGAACGTAATATATATAATTGTTTTTACACTCATGACCATCGGGCTTGTGCTTACAATGATTCGATTTGTAAAGGGTCCAAGATCTGGAGACAGAGCATTAGCCTTAGATACATTTTCAATAATAATTACTGCAGCTATGGTCTTATTGGCACATATTTTTGGTAGGTATATTTATATTGATGTGGCATTGATATATGCCGTATTGGGATTTGTTGGAATAATCGTTATCGCAAGATATATAGAAGGAGCATTATGAATGAAATATTAGAATACATAGGAATGGCATTTATCCTGATTGGAGGTATTTTTCTCTTTTTAGGTGCTTTAGGAATTTATAGAATGCCCGATGTTTATACAAGGTTACAGGCAGGTACAAAATCTTCTACCTTAGGTGCGATGAGTACTATTATTGGTGTTGGCTTTTTACATCCGGACTGGTTTTTAAAAATAGCCTTGATCATCATTTTTATTGGAGTAGCAAATCCACTTAGTTCTCACGCCTTGGCAAGAGCCTCCTACCGAAAAGGTATCAAACCTAATTTAAAAAGTGGAATAGATCTTTATAAAAAGGCAATTAAAAAACAAATAAAAAAATTCAACTCATGATATTTGTAATCCTACTAATAGTAATGGCATTGCTGCTTATTGCAGCTGCAATATATGCTATAACCCACAGAGACCTTCTTTTTGCTGTTATGGGAACAGGAATTGTGAGTGTGATCTTATCCTTGTTCTTTTTCCTTTTACAAGCGCCTGATGTTGCTTTAACAGAAGCTGCAATTGGAATTGCCTTAACAACCATCATCTTTATCATCACTATTAGAAATACATCAAGAGATGAAGATGAGATCATTGATAAAGAAGATAAAAAAATATAATTATGAAGAAAGTATTTGTCATTATATTATTAGCTGTTTTTGGTTTTTTTATAACTAAAACGTTTATAGATATCCCTTTCGGGGAAAATAGGATTGATGAAGTAACATCAAATGAAACAGTCGCTGGATATTATCTAAATAATACTCCTGTTAAAACAAAAGTATCCAATGTTGTAACCGCTATTGTTGTAAATTACAGAGGACTGGATACACTTGGTGAAGTTACAGTCTTGTTTTTGGCATCCACAGGTTTAGCCAGTATCTTATACCGAAGAAAAAGAGAAGAGGAAGAAGAAGATGCTGAACGATTAAGCTTACCTTCTTCAAGAATAATGAGAACAGGTGCACGAGTATTGTTCCCTGCAATAGTTTTATTAGGAATATATGTTTTTATTCACGGTCATTTAACACCAGGAGGAGGATTTCAGGGAGGAACGATCGTAGCAACCGGATTTTTACTCATGCTCATATCCTACAAAGGATTTAATACAGATCATAATAGAATGGTTTGGATAGAAAGTTTAGCTGGGCTGAGTTTTGTAGGAATAGGAATCTGGGGATTACTATCAGGAAATACATTTCTTGAAAATATTCCGGAAGTTGGCGTATTAAATACATTGATCAGCGGTGGATTAATTCCAATAATTTATATAGTTGTCGGATTTAAAGTTGCTGTTGAATTAACAGGAATATTAGATATTTTATTAAAAATAAAACCAAATAAGTGATGCAAGAACAGTTTAATGAAGTTTTTACAA
>JADGEA010000167.1 GCA_016744615.1 Flavobacteriaceae bacterium | reverse complement strand
AGACCTAATAGAAAAAATGAACGAAAACATCGACAAAAGAAACCTTATAGCATGAATTACAAACGATTATGATGATTTACTAACTAAACGACATTGAATAATGATCATTAATAATTAAAACCCTCTCACTATGAAAAAAATTACTTTATTGTTTTTATTTATTTCATTTTTTGCTTTCGGACAAAACTTCCCAGAGAATGAAGTTCAATTGTTAATGAATAAAGAAATCAAGGTAAAAGAAATGCCAAGTAATGCACAAGAATATGCCTATGATGGGTTTTATATGAGTGACAAACTAAAGGATGAGTATATGTGTTGTGATAGCTATAATTCAAAATATAATAGTTTAGTTAATAAGCTTTTTATTGTTGAAGAAATCACACCCTATATAGATATAATTGGAGTAAAAAGGTATAAATTAAAAATTATCAATCCTGAAATTGGAATATTATTTTTTGACTACGATACTCGCTACAGACATTCATTTCCTTTTGAAGTTATAGGTGGTCTTGATTTGCCAGAGGATTTTTATTGTAAAAAACTAGTGATTAAAAAAGATAAATTTGAAGACATTGAAAGAATATTCACTCCTATTGTAGATGGGGTTTCATTTGTAAAAGTTATTATTGATAAACAACCAATGATATATTTAGCGATAAGGAATAATGGTTATACCGCAAATGTCTCAAAAAAAGGTTTGTATATTTTATTAAAAAATGGAAGTAAAATATCAAAACCTAATGCAGATATAGACGTAGAAGTAAATAAAAGAAAATATAAGGATAGTGATTATATTTATAGTGCTTTTGAAATATTGACAAAAGGTGATATATCAATGTTATTAGAAAATAACATTACAGATACAAGATTGTTTGTCTATGACAGAGAAGTTGATATTGAATCATCAAACATTATAAAAGAGTATCTTAAGTGCATTGTTAAATAAATTAAATTTCACATTGGTCCTGCTTTTTAATTTTTGCCGTGTAAATGTGTAATATTCATTAATCTTACTGGTCTCAATCAAAACAACATCCACCAAATTCATACCACGCATTAAAAAACTAAACCTCCACAAATCAAAAACAAGTTCTTGCACTTCTAACCGATGCCATAAAAGTGAAACCTAAAATATTTTGAGTGAAATTAAAGTGAAACAATATCGATTAAAATAAGGTATTATGTTCCTTTTTTAACTTCGACAAAGATAGTGATTTCCGTTTAATATATGCATATATAGAACATTTTAACCTTTGAGGCTACTTTCAAAAGGAACTCTGTTAATAATGCTTCTACCCAAAGTAACCTCATCAGCATATTCAATTTCATCGCCCACTGAAATCCCTCTAGCAATAGTAGTCAAATTCACATCTAGATCTTGTAATTGACGATAAATATAAAAATTGGTAGTATCACCTTCCATAGTTGAACTCAAAGCAAAAATAATTTCTTTTACTTCTCCTTTTTTTACCTTATCCACTAAACTTTCAATGGTCAAGTTATGAGGACCTACTCCTTCCATTGGTGAAATCTTACCGCCCAAGACATGGTACAAACCTTTAAATTGTGCCGTATTTTCAATAGCCATCACATCTCTAATATCTTCTACCACACATATGATCTCTGGATCTCTTCTTGGATTAGAGCAAATTTCACAAAGTTCAATGTCAGATATATTATGGCAACTTTTACAGGTTTTTATATCATTTCTAAAAGCCTGCAAGGCTGTAGCCAAATAGGTCGTCTGGTCTTTGGGTTGCTTTAGTAAATGCAGCACTAAACGCAAAGCTGTCCTTTTACCAATACCCGGTAATTGTGACACCTCATTCACTGCATTTTCCAATAATTTTGAAGAAAAATTCATCATTTGGCAAAGATAAATTATTTATGAATTATGAGATATAAATTTTAATCCAATTCTAACTAAATTTAAACCTTGATAAAGATCTTCTTTTTATACATAACCAATGCTACGAGGTAATAGAATGCAATCACAAAAAAAGAATAGATCAACGAACTCAGCTCAGGAATGGTAATAATATTTGAAAGCATTTCATATAAATTTCCATGGATAGATTTTCCGTTGGATAATTTTATCATTCCAAATAGCCTTGCAACTATCCCCGACATAAAGTAAACGGTTATCGCATTTGATCCAAATATAATAGCAGGTTTTCCCCAACTACTATGCCCTAGAATATCAGCAATAAAATATATCAATGCATAGATCAAACTAGCCCACCCACCTGTAACCAAAACAAAACTACTTGTCCATAATGCTTTATTCATAGGAAAAACTGTATCCCAAGCATAACCAATAACAAGTGCAATAACTCCAATTACTAAAAATGATATTAATTTTTGTTGTTCGGGTTTCTTCTTATCCAAAAGGATCATACCTAAAAACATCCCAAAAATCGTAGTTGCAATAGCAGGTATTGTACTCAAGATTCCCTCAGGATCATAAAGAGTTTTCCACATATGATCAACGGTAAGAATTTTTAGATCAACTACTGAAGCTAGATTAGATTCCTGCGTTAATAATGGCATTGCTCCATCAATTGAAATTTGTGTCATAATATACCAATACCCAACTAAAATGGAAATAAAAGCTCCTAATAAAACTTTCCAGTTTGTATATAAAAAAAGGATAGAAGATATAAAAAATACCACACCTATTCTTTGTAAAACACCTGGAATTCTGAAAGTTGTAAGATCTTTAAAAAAAGGAGGTATTATGGTAAAACCTGCCAAAATCAAACCTAGACCGATTAGTTTTAATGTTCTTGAAATAATTTTTTTATACACATCTCCTGTAATTCCAACTTCTTTTTTTTTCGTGTAAGCAAAAGAAATGGACATACCCACAATAAATAAAAAAAAAGGAAATATCAGATCGGTTGGAGTTAAACCATGCCATTCGGCATGTTTAAAAGGTGGATAAATAGCACCCCAAGTTCCAGGGTTATTCACCATGATCATAGCTGCAATAGTTATGCCTCTAAAAATATCAACAGATAAAATACGCTTGCTTGTACTCATACTAAATTAATTTGAACTCAAATATATTCTATTTACAAGTTCTTTAATTATATTTTTCATTTATTTGTTCAAAATTAAATAACGATGTCTCCTGTTCTATTAGCTGTTATTATTACTTGCTATTTTTTACTGCTATTTGGCATTTCTTACTTTACAGGAAAAGACGATAGCAATGCTACCTTTTTTACTGCCAATAAAAAATCTCCATGGTATGTAGTGGCATTTGGAATGATAGGTGCATCTTTATCAGGTGTTACATTTATTTCTGTTCCTGGATGGGTTCAAAGCACACAATTTAGCTATATGCAAATTGTTTTTGGTTATTTTTTAGGATATATTGTAATTGCTTATTTGCTAATCCCTTTGTATTACAAACTGAAAATCACCTCTATATACGAATATTTACTACAACGATTTGGAAAAACAAGTCATAGAACCGGTGCTTTTTTCTTTTTAGTTTCAAGAATTCTAATTGCATCATTTCGCTTATTCTTAGTTGCTTCCGTCTTACAATACTTTATTTTAGATGCATGGCATATCCCATTTGAATTTACGGTTATTTCATCTGTCTTAATTATTTGGTTATACACCTTTAAAAGCGGAATAAAAACAATTATATGGACAGATATAATGCAAACTTTTTTTATGCTAATTGCTGTTATCGCAGCAATAATTATTCTTTTAAATAAATTGGATTTTTCCTTTACTGAATTTATTCAATCTTCCACATACAAAAATTATAGTAAAACTATTTTTACAGGCGATTTTAACGATAAAAAACACTGGTTAAAATCAATACTAGGTGGAATGTTTATCGCTATTGCAATGACCGGTTTAGATCAAGATAATATGCAAAAAAACCTAACTTGTAAAAACATCAAGGAGTCTCAAAAAAATGTAATTTCACTTGGGTTTATTCTGATCTTTGTCAATTTTGTGTTTTTATCCTTAGGCGTTTTACTTTTTGCTTATGCTGATAAATTTGGAATTTCAATTCCGATGGTTAAAGGTGAAATAAAAACAGATCTGCTTTTTCCTGAAATTGCATTAAATCAAGACCTAGGTCTCGGACTGGGAATTATTTTTATCCTAGG
This sequence comes from Flavobacteriaceae bacterium, assembly GCA_016744615.1. Taxonomy (GTDB): domain Bacteria; phylum Bacteroidota; class Bacteroidia; order Flavobacteriales; family Flavobacteriaceae; genus Lutimonas. The sequence goes on along the minus strand of JADGEA010000167.1, from coordinate 4,629 downwards.
ATTGATAGCGGCAGCATATTCCAGTGCTGATAGTGCACTAACTTCATTAACCACTTCCTTTAGTATTGATTTTTTAGATATCGAAAAAAAGGATATATCCAAACAAAAAAATATCCGAAAAAGAGTACATGTAGCTTTTTCATTAATTCTTATATTAGTGATCATTTCATTCCATCACTTGATAAAAGGAAATGTGATCAATAGCCTGCTTCAGGTTTCCAGTTTTACTTACGGTCCGCTACTTGGTATTTTCTCCTTTGGAATCTTTACAAAATATCAAATTAAAGATCCATTTGTTTGGGTAGTTGCAATACTTTCAATTGTTTTTACTTATTTATTAAATCAAAATTCTGCACATTGGTTTAATGGATTTGTATTTGGATATGAAATACTAATAATTAATGGCTTATTTACCTTTATCGGACTATTTATCATCCGAAAAAAAGAAGTTTAAATCCAAAACAAAATTAAAAATGTATTATTTTTGAGCAATGGAAAAAGATTTAAGCAATTATCGTAAAAGTTATGAGAGGAATCCTCTTTTAAAAGATCATATTTCTGATAATCCAATGGAACTTTTCCAAAAATGGTTTTATGAAGCAGATGAATCAGAGGGCATTGAAGAAGCCAATATAATGCACATTGCTACAATTGGTCTAGATGGTTATCCAAAGAACAGAGTTGTATTGTTAAAACGTTTTACCTGGGAGGGTTTTATTTTTTACACCAATTATAATAGTGAAAAAGGTAAGGCAATTGAACAAAATCCAAATATTTGCGCTACTTTTTTCTGGCATAGTTTGGAGCATCAGATCGTCATAAAGGGAAAAGCTGAAAAAATTGCTAAAAATCTATCCGATGGTTATTTTGAATCTCGCCCTACCGGAAGTAAATTAGGTGCTTGGGCATCACATCAAAGTGAAGTAATTGATTCACGTAAAGCATTAGATCAAAAACTAGAAGAAGCATTACTCAAATTTGAAGGAAAGGAAATTCCTCGACCGGATTACTGGGGTGGCTACATTATTAAACCAGTATCTATAGAGTTTTGGCAAGGCAGAGCAAATAGAATGCATGACAGAATTCGGTTTACACTACAAGATGACTACAACTGGAAAACAGAGAGACTAGAACCTTAAGTATTTTTAAAAAAAGTTAAAAATATAGAGTAAAAAGTTTTATATATTTGAATCAGCATAAAACAAAACAACTAAATGAAAACTTTATATATAGTCCGCCATGCTAAATCCTCTTGGGAATATGAAGGAATACAGGATATTGACCGACCATTAAAAAAAAGAGGCATTAATGATGCATATTTAATATCATCAATTTTACAAAAAAAAATTGAAACACCTTCTGTTTTTGTTTCTAGTTGTGCCAACAGAGCATTGCATACAGCAATGATTTTTAGTTATTCATTTAATTTTCCCTTATCCAACTTAAAAATAAGTAAATCTTTATATAGTTTTAGCGATGGTTATCTCATTAAAACTGTAATGGCTCTTGATAATGGATTTGACTCTGCCATAATTTTTAGCCATGACCACGGAATAAGTGATTTTGTAAATAAATTTGGAAGCAAAAAAATTGACCATGTTCCTACAAGTGGTGTCGTTGCCATTGAGTTTAAAACAAAACACTGGAAAAATATCAAATCAGGAAAAACGCTTTTTACAGAGTTTCCAAAATATCACAGATAGAATAATCCTAAATGCTATCATTATTCAGATTTTTAAAAAAATAAATACAATATGAAGTTAACAAAATATGCAGCTATTGATATTGGATCAAATGGAGTAAGATTGTTAATTGACAATATAGTTGAATTCAAAAAAAAAGAAACCCAGTTTAAAAAATCATCTTTGGTTCGTGTACCAATACGTTTGGGAGAAGATGTTTTTACTACCGGATCAATATCTGAAAACAATAAACACAGAATGTGTGATGCTATGCAGGCATTTCAATTGTTAATGCGCGTAAATGGCGTTGAAAAATTTAAAGCATGTGCTACCTCAGCTATGCGGGAAGCTGAAAATGGTAAAGAAGTAATTGCATATATTTTTAACAAAACCGGTATACAAATTGATATCATTGACGGAAAAACCGAAGCCAAAATAATATCATCTACAGATTTGAAACAGTTCATCAAAACAGACAAATCTTATTTATATGTGGATGTTGGAGGTGGCAGTACAGAATTTACTTTTTTCTCAGAAGGAAATCTAATTGATTCAAGGTCATTCAAGCTGGGAACTGTTCGCCTTTTAAACAATGAAGTAAAAATAGACGTTTGGGATGACGCCAAAAGTTGGATCAAAAAAAACAGTGAGCATTTGAACCAGATATCCTTGATCGGTTCTGGAGGAAATATAAATAAGATCTTTAGAATGTCGGGTAAAAGAGATGGAAAACCACTTTCTTATGTTTATTTAAAATCTTATTATAATTTTTTAGATCAAATGAATTATGAGGAACGTATCAGCGAATTAGATTTAAATCCAGACAGGGCTGATGTGATAATTCCTGCAACAAAGATTTATTTGAAAGCTATGAAGTGGTGTCATGCTAAAAAAATATATGTGCCAAAAATTGGACTTTCTGATGGAATTATCAAAAGTTTGTATATGGGGAAAATATAGTTTTATGTATATTAACAACATAAAATGTCAAATTCTCATTTGATGGAATTCCTTCAAATATTTTCATAGATCTTTGTTTGTTTTTTCATAACAAAATGTACATTTGTAGTCCAAAAACTTAAAGACTAAATCATCCTAATAGCTTTAAAATGAGTAAATCAAAAAACTTTATATTATGGACAATAACTGTTGTCATTACAGTTAGTGCCATGTTTTATCAACGAATGACCGGGCCAACTTATCCCAAAAAGGTAAGTACTGTGCTTGCCGGACAGGAATATCATTTTAAGTTATTGCGATCCAATGAAATTGGAAGTCCCTGTGACATAAATCTAGATGCTGAAGATCCTGAACTGAAAGCAACCATTTACTTTAAACGTTATAAAGTTGATGAACCATGGCAAGAAGTAAAAATGCAACGTAAAACTTCTCACAAAAAAGCATTTTTTGGCAAAGGAGATGAAACAGAAATTCTAACTGCTACCCTACCCGAACAACCTTCTGCCGGAAAAGTGGAATACCATATTGATATCTACAAAAATGATCAAAAAACATCTATTGCTGCAGAGGAACCTGTAGTAGTTCGTTTCAAGGGATTTGTGCCTAGATCGGTACTTATTCCACATGTTTTATTTATGATCATTTCTCTTTTTGTTGGAACACGTACCGGAATAGAAGCAATATTTAAAGGAGACAAAACTTTCAAATTTACACGCATAACTCTTATTGCTTTTGGAATTGGAGGCTTGATTCTGGGTCCGATAGTACAAAAATATGCCTTTGGTGAATTGTGGACAGGCTGGCCTTTTGGTGGTGACTGGACTGACAATAAAACTATTTTTGCATGGCTTTTTTGGCTGGTAGCTTTCTTTGTATTAAGAAAAAAACCAAAAAACAGCGTATGGCCAGTTATTGCCATGCTGGTTCTTTTTGCTATGTATATGATTCCTCACTCTATGGGAGGATCCGAACTGGATAATGAAACAGGGGAAATTGAAACAGGAGTTAGAGAATAATACTGATCTTAGGATTTGTTCTCCTGAGCTCTAGTGCGAACATCTCTAATATCTTCAATCAAATCATTTTTAGTGTCATTATAAAGTGCTAAAAATATATTGAATGATTCACTTGGATCTATTTTTTTATCTGCAAGAGATTTCATTGCCTGAGATCTCAATACTTTTAGTTCTTTTAATATGTCAATGAAATTATCTGAATCTGTTGCTGTTTCGGTCTTGCTTCTAACATCAAGCAAAGAATTGTAATACATTTTCAATATTTTGTTTTTTCCTTCTTTTTAACCTTTGTCTGAAAGATGTAAGAATTCCAAAAACTACAACTGATATTGAAATTAAAGGTCAAATCATTTTCACATACTTTGACCATACAAGAGGCTCATTTCTATTAAAATAACCCCTTGCCCCTTTATGAAGTGGAAATGACAACAACTGTTTATCAAAATCTAATAAATTAGATGCACTATTCATTTGGACCAAGTCTGATTTAAAATAAACAGTTCCATTTTCAAAGACTTCTTTAATATTATTATTACCTGTATTTTTGTTCGTCAGAATCATTAAAATTCTTGGTAATAATGGTAGAATTGTCCTAAAATATCTTTCAATTGGTCTTGAATTATTAGGAGTAATTACAAAATCAACCTTCTTATCTTCTAATTGATCATGGGCAAAAGATTGAGATAAAGTATATGAAATTTCAATATCTACACTCTTTTTCCTTTTTAAAAGTTTTATTAACGCAGAATCAGAAACTTTTGTCGAGCTATGCTCTGTTACTTTTAGTAATTTTAATGATTTATTTTCTTCCTTACAGTAAACAAATAATGCAATAATAAAAATAAAATAATAGTGCTTTCTCTTAATTTTATTAAAGGCAACCTCTATTAATTGATTTTTCAGAGGATGTTATCCTTATCAGAGGAAAATCTGATTTAGTATTTTCATTTTATTTTTTACAATTTATTCCA
>JADGEA010000397.1 GCA_016744615.1 Flavobacteriaceae bacterium | reverse complement strand
AAAATAATCCAATTTAATTAAGGGAGCTAAAGCAGAAGTTAAAAGGAATAAAAATGCCGCTTGTCCATTTGGAGTTGCTACTGATGGAAGATTTGTTCCAGTATTTATCGCTACAGCTAATTTTTCGAATTGCGCCAAATCAATCAAACCAGCCTTAAAAGCATCTTCAACTTCTCCAATATAAACGGTTGCAACAAAAACATTATCACTAATCATAGACAGTAAGCCATTGGCAATATAAAACATACTCGGCTGCACTTCTGGATCTAAGCTCAGTGCCCAACCAATTATTGGTGTAAATAAATGTTGATCGTGTATCATTGCAACAATAACAAAAAACACAACTAACAACCCTGTAAAAGGCAATGCTTCTTCAAATGCTTTCCCTAGGTGATGTTCTTCCGTGATTCCCATAAAAGCAGTCTGTACGATTATTAAACCCAATCCAATAAAACCAACTGGAGCTAGATGTAATGCCAATCCCATAATTAATAAAATTGCAGAAACTGCTTGTACTTTTAATCCCCATTTTTCTTTATCACTTCGTTTCGCATCTTCTTCTTCAGTATAATTCTCAATGATATTTCTAGCAACATCTGGTAATTTTTGGCCAAAACCAAAAGTACCTGTTGTCTCTAATATCACAGTAGTAATCAATCCTGCAACTAAAACTGGAATGGTAATAGGTGCCATTTTTAAGAAAAACTCTATGAAATCCCAACCCATTATCTCTCCAATAAGTAAGTTTTGAGGCTCTCCAACTAAAGTACATACGCCTCCTAATGCAGTACCCACTAAACCATGCATAATTAAACTTCTTAAAAAGCTTCGAAATTTATCTAAAGTTTCACCGCTTAATTCAGATTTATCTTTAACACCACTTTTGTCATAATCACTATCTCCTGAATGAATTTTATGATAAACACCGTAAAACCCAACAGCAACACTAATTAATACCGCCGTTACTGTTAATGCATCTAAAAAAGCCGAAAGAACTGCTGATAAAAAAACAAAAAGAAGTGACAAAATAAGTTTGGACTTAATTTTTGTAAAAACTTTACTGAAAATATACATCAATAAAGGTTTCATAAAATAAATCCCTGCAACCATAAATACCAATAACAATATTACTTCTAGATTTTGATTAACCTCATGGTATGCGTTTTCTGGAGTTGTGAGTTTTAACGCTAATGCTTCAATAGCCAAAATACCACCCGATTGTAGTGGGTAACATTTTAATGCCATCGCAAGAGTGAAAATAAATTCTGCAATAAAAATCCAAGCAGTTATCGTAGGTCCAAGGATGTAAAAAGAAAATACATTAAATACTAAAAAAATAATCATGGTTAGTTTAAACCATTTTGGGCTTTTTCCTAAAAAATACTTGAACATTGTTATTTGTATAAAGGTTAGATTAAATGTTTATTTCCGTACAACTGAAGAATTTTTTGATCAAAATTTTACAGTTTATTGAAAGATAACAAATATAAAAAAACATCTTCTGATTGGAACACAATTACACTTATTTTATTGTGAAAAATTTCCCTGAAGAATGATCCTTTTCCGCTCCAGTCACACTCTTTAAACAATTATTATCTCCCCTTAACTTCAAGACCCCTAATAAACCAAAAATTAAAGCCTCTTTGTATTCAACCAATTTTGGAGCAGGAATTATTAAATTAATACTTTTATAATACTTTATTCGCTCTAACAAATAGATGTTAAAAGCTCCTCCTCCTGTCACTAAAACTGTTGAACCTTTAGCAAATTGATTAGACAATTGAAACGCAATGTGTTCCGTTACTGTGTGTATTTTATTTTCTATTGAAATAGTAGAAGATTTTAATAATGGAAAAATTTCTTTTTTCACCCATTCTAAACCCAAAGATTTTGGTGGGCTCATAGTATAATAAGGCAAGTTGTTTAATTTCTGAAACAATTCTTCAGACAGATTACCTCCTCTTGCAATAGCTCCACTTTCATCAAATAAAAACCCTAGTTGTTCTGCTAAAAAATTAAGAACAATATTTACAGGACAAACATCATATGCTATTCTTTTTGTTTCTTGATCATTTAAACTTTTATCTTCAAAAGACACATTTGCAAAGCCTCCTAAGTTTAAACAATAATCATATTTAGAAAACAAT